>NZ_VFTH01000012.1:0-198530 GCF_006439375.1 Mesorhizobium sp. B4-1-1 | reverse complement strand
GCCAGCCCGTATCGGCTAAGGGCTTCGCAACAAAGCCCTCTTGCCCGGACCGCCGCCCAAAATGACCGCCAAATCTCATCCCCTCTTCCTCGGCATCGACACCGGCGGCACCTACACCGATGCCGTGCTGTGGTCGGAGGGAGGCGGTCCCAAGGGAAAAGTCCTGGCCAAGGCCAAGTCGCTGACCACGCGCCACGACCTCGCCGTCGGCATTTCCGGCGCGGTGGATGCGGTGCTTCAGGAATCCGCAACCGATCCGGCAGCCATCAAGCTGGTCTCGATGTCCACCACTCTGGCCACCAACGCGCTGGTCGAGGGCCAGGGCGGGCGCGTGGCGCTGGTCATGATCGGCTTTTCCGAGGCCGACCTAGCGCGCGACGGGTTGAAGACGGCGCTCGGCACCGACCCGGTGGTGTTCTGCCCCGGCGGCCATGACGTGCATGGCAATGCGGCCAAACTCGACCTGTCCGGCCTCGAGGCGGCGCTGCCGGAACTTGGGCGTTCGGTGTCTGGCTTCGCCGTCTGCGCCTATTTCGCCACCCGCAACCCGGCGCATGAGCTTGCGGCCCGCGACCTGATCCGCGACAAGACCGGCCTGCCGGTCACCGCCAGCCACGAGTTGTCGGCCAAGCTCGGCGGCCCGCGCCGCGCGCTCACCACCTTGCTCAACGCCCGGCTGATCTCGATGATCGACCGGCTGGTCGCGGCGACCGAAGGTTTCCTCGCCCAGCGCGGCATCGCGGCACCCCTGATGGTGGTGCGCGGCGACGGCGCGCTGGTCTCGGCGGCCTTCGCCCGCCAGCGGCCGATCGAGACGATCCTGTCCGGCCCCGCCGCAAGCCTGGTCGGCGCGCGCCACATGACCGGGCTGGACGACGCCATGGTCTCGGATATCGGCGGCACCACGACGGACGTCGCCGTGCTCGACGGCGGCCGCCCGCGCCTCGATCCGGAAGGCGCCACCGTCGGCGGTTTCCGCACCATGGTCGAGGCCGTCGCGATGCGCACCTTCGGCCTCGGCGGTGATTCCGAAGTCACGCTGGAAGACGGCGCGCTTGACCCGAAGATCCTGCTCGGGCCGCGCCGCCTGGTGCCGCTGGCGCTGTCGGGCATGGTGCATGGCGAGGCGGTGACCTCGGAGCTGGAGCGGCAGCTGCGCGCGCCGAATCCCGGCCGCATGGACGGGCGCTTTGCCGTGCGCACCGGCGTGCCGGACCGGCTCGCCGCCGGGCTGACCGCGCCGGAGGCGAAGCTGTACGAGACGATCGGTTCGGTGCCGCTCGCGCTCGATCGGCTGCTCGCTTCGAACGCCCAGAACGCCACGCTGAACCGGCTGGTCGCGCGCGGGCTCGTGCATATCTCAGGCTTCACGCCGTCCGATGCCGCCCATGTCGTAGGAAAACAGGCCAATTGGGATGCGGCGACCGCCCGGCTCGGCGCCGAGCTCTTCGCCCGCCGCCGCGACGGCCGCGGCCAGACGATCGCCGCGACGCCGGAAGCCATCGCCGAGCGCGTGCTGGTGACGCTGACCCGCTGGTCGGCCGAATATATCCTTGAAACCGCCTTCGCCGAGGACGGGCTGGACGGCGCAGCGACCGTCGCGCACGCGCTGGTGCAGCGCGCGGTCGACGCCCATCCCGGCATCGCTCGCTTCACCGTCGCGCTCGACCGCCCGGTCATCGGCCTTGGCGCGTCGGCGCCGCTGCATTATGCCGGCCTGCCGCCGCTGGTCGGCAATGGCTGCATCGTGCCGGAAGACACCGACGTCGCCAACGCGCTCGGCGCCGTGGTCGGCCAGGTGCGCGTCTCGGCCGAAGCCCGCGTCAGCCAGCCCAAGGAAGGCCTGTTCCGCCTCGCCTCGGGCCAGACGGTGCGCGACTTCACCGAGGAGGACAAGGCGATCGCGGCGGCTGAGGCCGATGTGCGCGCGCTCGCCGCCGAGCGCGCGAAGGACGCCGGCACCGACAGCGCCGAGATCGAAATCGCCACCGAGTTCAAGGTCTCGACCATCGAGGGCCAGCGCATGTTCATCGAGGCCCATGTGGTGGCCGTGGCGTCGGGAAGGCCGCGGATTGCGGTGTGAGCCCCCTTCCTTCTCCCCGTTTCACGGGGAGAAGGTGCCCGAAGGGCGGATGAGGGGCAGCGCCGACCAATGAGATTGCGCTGAACCGCTACTTTACGGAACGCCGCGCCGCCCCTCATCCGGCTGCCGCCACCTTCTCCCCGTAGAACGGGGAGAAGGGAGCCTACATCCTAAGCCGAATTGACCCCGCGACCCCAAACATGCCAAACGCCCGGCAAGCCTACTATCTGGAGACGTGCAGATGACCGACCGCATCGAGATCGCCGGGTTGCGGATTGCCCGGGAGCTCCATGACTTCGTGGCCGAGGAGGCGGCAGTCGGCACCGGCATCGACCCGGAGAAATTCTGGACCGGCTTTTCAGAGATCGTCCACGACCTCGCCCCGAAGAACCGGGCGCTTCTGGCAAAACGCGACGCCATGCAGGAAAAGCTCGACGGCTGGTATCGCGCCAATGGCGCGCCGATCGACATGGAGGCCTACAAAGGCTTCCTGAAGGAGATCGGCTATCTGGTGCCGGAAGGGCCGGCCTTCAGCGTCTCGACCGTTAACGTCGATCCCGAGATCGCCGTCGTCGCCGGACCGCAATTGGTGGTGCCAGTGATGAACGCGCGCTATGCGCTCAACGCCGCCAATGCCCGCTGGGGCTCGCTCTATGACGCGCTCTACGGCACCGACGCCATTCCCGAGACAGGCGGCGCCGAGAAGGGCAAGGGCTTCAATCCGGCGCGCGGCGCCAAGGTCATCGCCTGGGCCAAGGATTTCCTCGACCAGTCGGTGCCGCTGACGTCAGGCAAATGGGCCGGCGTCAACGGGCTGTCGGTGGCCTATGGCGCGCTCAAGGTGGGCGAAGGCGCCGGCGCCACCACCCTCGCCGACCCGAAACAGTTTGCCGGCTATCGCGGCGATGCCGCCAATCCCGAAGCCGTGCTTCTGGTGAAGAACGGCCTGCATATCGAGATCGTGATCGACCACGCCAACCAGATCGGCAAGACCGATCCTGCGGGCATCGCCGATGTCATCCTGGAATCGGCGTTGACCACCATCCAGGACTGCGAGGATTCGGTCGCCGCGGTGGATGCGCAGGACAAGGTCGTCGTCTATCGCAACTGGCTCGGCCTGATGAAGGGCGACCTTGCCGAGGAGATCAGCAAGGGCGGCAAGACTTTTGTCCGCAAGCTGAATCCCGACCGCCGCTACACGGCGCCGAACGGCGGTCAGGTCCTGCTGCCCGGCCGCTCGCTGATGCTGGTGCGCAACGTCGGCCACCTGATGACCAATCCGGCGATCGCCGACCGCGACGGCAACGAGGTGCCGGAAGGCATCATGGATGCCGCCATCACCGCGCTGATCGCGCTGCACGATGTCGGCGACAACGGCCGCCGCGCCAATTCCCGCGCCGGCTCGATGTATGTGGTGAAACCGAAAATGCACGGGCCGGAAGAGGTCGCCTTCGCCGTCGAGATATTCGACCGCGTCGAAGCCCTGCTCGGCATGGCCAGGAACACCATCAAGATGGGCATCATGGACGAGGAGCGGCGCACCACCGTCAACCTCAAGGAAGCGATCCGCGCCGCGAAGGAACGCGTCGTCTTCATCAACACCGGCTTCCTCGACCGCACCGGCGACGAGATCCACACCTCGATGGAAGCCGGACCGATGATCCGCAAGGGCGACATGAAGCAGGCCGCCTGGATTTCCGCCTATGAGGCGTGGAATGTCGACACGGGCTTGGAATGCGGGCTCGCCGGCCACGCCCAGATCGGCAAGGGCATGTGGGCGATGCCGGACCTGATGGCGGCGATGCTGGTCGAGAAGATCGCGCATCCCAAGGCCGGCGCCAACACCGCCTGGGTGCCGTCGCCGACGGCTGCCACCCTGCACGCCACGCACTATCACAAGGTCGATGTGAACGCCGTGCAGGCGGCGCTGAAGAGCCGGCCGAAAGCCAGGCTCGACGACATTCTTTCGGTGCCGGTAGCAAGGCGGCCGAACTGGACGCCGGACGAGATCCAGCGCGAGCTCGACAACAATGCGCAAGGCATCCTGGGCTATGTCGTGCGCTGGATCGACCAGGGCGTCGGTTGCTCGAAAGTACCCGATATCAACGATGTCGGCCTGATGGAGGACCGCGCCACGCTGCGCATCTCCTCGCAGCACATCGCCAACTGGCTGCGCCACAAGGTCTGCTCGGAAATCCAGGTGCGTGACTCGCTGCAGCGCATGGCGGCCATCGTCGACCGCCAGAATGTCGGTGACCCGCTCTACCAGCCGATGGCGCCGGATTTCGACAATTCCATCGCCTTCCAGGCCGCCTGCGACCTGGTGTTCAAGGGAACTGTCCAGCCCAATGGTTACACCGAGCCGGTGCTGCATGCGCGGCGGCTGGAGCTGAAGGCGCGCGACAGGCAGGACTCTGCCTGAGTCTGCTGGCTAGCCGCCGGCTGGTCGGCGGTTGCGGCCCTCACCCGCCTTTGATCGTGCGCGACATGAAGACATCCGTGTGCCTGACATGCGCGGGCGTGTCGCGAAACGGCGCGCAGGGCTGAAGCCGAACGCCTCGTACACGGCAATCGCGCTTTCCATATAGAAAGTGGTGTGGATCAGCACCATGCGGGCCGGGCTCTTGTCGATCTCCGCCAGGACCGCGCCCATCAGCGCGCGACCTATGCCTTGTCCCCGGAAGGATGCATCGACGAAGAACTTGTGAAGTTCCGCCGTGCCATCGCCGAACGGACCGAAAGCGAGGCAGCCCGCCGGCACGTTGCCCGATCGCGCAATGAAGGCCATGGCATCCGGCACACCGAATTGCATTGCCAGTTTATGGCCGCTGGTGCCGGGCTGGAAGAGCGTCCTTATATCCTCCTCCGAGACACCATGGGGCGCGGACGCGTCGACATCCCACTGCGCTAGCCTGCCGCAGAGCATGGCCATGGTCTCGAAGTCTTCGGCGCTGCGCGCCGGCAGAACTGAAATCATCCTTCGCCCCCGCGCGGATCGGTTCCACCATACCACGCAGTTACCGGGATGCGAACGCATCGTCGAGCGCTCAACGAGGCGGCGACCTCGCAAATGGCTTGACGAATATTTGTCTACCTATTAGTAGGTAGATAATGACATTCGAGGAAAGGTATCCATCATGTCTTCACATATGAGCGGCCAGAACCGCGCCCGGTCGTCGAGCGGCTGGCTCAAAAACTATTACTATCTACGGTTTGCCGTATCGGCGGCCTGGGTCGCGGTAGCCTTCACCGTCGCTAAGTCGGTTCCGCCGCTCGCCGCCGTCATGCTGGTGGCCTACCCCGCCTGGGACGCGCTCGCGAACTATGTCGACGCGCAGCGCAGCGGCGGGCTCGGCCGCAACAAGTCGCAACTCCTCAATTTCGCCGTCAGCATCCTCACCGCGATCGCGGTCGCCCTCGCGCTTGGCCGCGGCATGAACGCGGTGCTCGCGGTCTATGGCGTCTGGGCCGTTGTCTCCGGCGCATTTCAACTCCTGACGGCAGTTCGTCGCTGGAAGACCAGCGGCGCGCAGTGGGCGATGATCCTGAGCGGCGCCCAATCGGCGCTGGCCGGCCTCTTCTTCGTCAAGATGGCGGGCGGCGCGGAGGCCATCGGCATCGTCAATGTCGCGCCCTACGCCGCCTTCGGCGCCTTCTACTTCCTGGTGTCCGCCGTGTGGCTTTCCGTCAGCGATATGCTTCGCAAGTCGCGGCAGGTGGCGAGTTGAGCTTTCTTCCGTCGGACGTTAGGCATGTCTATGGATAAGCCCTCGAACACCGCCGATGACATCCTGGCCGCCGCGCGAAGCTTTATCGTCGCCGGCGGCTATAACGGGTTCAGCTACGCCGATATCGCCGAGGTCGTCGGTATCCGCAAAGCCAGCATCCATCATCATTTCCCCAGCAAGGTCGACCTCGTGCAAACCCTGGTCAGGCGCTACCTCGAGGATGCCGTCACGGGCATGACCGAGCTTGAGTGCAATGTGCCTGCGCCGCCGGAATTGCTGCGAACCTATGCCGGCTTCTGGGCGCAGTGCATCGAGGACGCGAGCAGGCCGATCTGCGTCTGCGCCTTGCTCGCCAGCGAGCTTCCCGCCCTTCCGCCGGAGGTTGCCGTGGAGGTCCGGGCGTATTTTGAGTTTCTCTCGGGGTGGCTGACCGGCGTTATCGAGCGCGGCGCCGCGCAGGGAGCATTGACGATCTCCGCCGCCCCGCGCGCGGAAGCGGAGGCCTTCATGGCGACCGTGCACGGGGCGATGATTTCCGCGCGGGCCTATGGCGACGTCCTGACTTTCGGCATGATCCTGGCACCGACGCTGCAGAAGCTGATCCCCGCGACCGATTGAGGAGGAGATCGGCCGGCATCCGCGCCCCTTTCCGGCGATAAGTTCACGCATGAAGCCGAGCGTCCCTTGGCGTCCTTGCCGGCATCAATTGCCGCTTTTCCCCATTTCCCGCATTGAGTGACTGTTTTGCTACAGGTTTATTAGACAATTAAGATTAAGCTCTTTGCAGTGGCGGCGATAACGAGCGACGCTTGGGAGACAATCGATGCGTTCTATCCTGGGGACTTTCCTGGTTCTGGGCTTAGCCCTGACCGGCGCCGATGCCGCTGACATCGTCCAACCGGTGGCATCGATGGACGTTCCCTATTCATGGACCGGCCTTTATGTCGGCGCGAACGCGGGAGGGGCCTTCGGAAAGGTCGATGGCGATTTCATCGGCATTCCTGGATCGGCAGACATCGGGAATTTTACCGGCGGCGCTTTGGTCGGCGCCAATTATCAGTACGGTCAGTGGGTTCTCGGTATCGAAGGCGATATCAATTACCTGGGATTCAAGAAAGAATTCTCGCCGGGGGTTGGCGGCGGCGGCCTTGGCGCCGAAGCGAGCGTCGATGCCTTCGGAACGATCCGAGGCCGCGTCGGCTATGCCTTTGATCGTTGGCTTCCTTATGTCACGGCAGGCGTTGCGATGGGTGATGTGAAGATCGATGAGCACGTCTTCGGTGTAGCCAAGACCAAATTCCAGACAGGATATGCAGTCGGCGGCGGTGTTGAATACGCTTTCAGCAACAATTGGACCGCCCGTGCGGAATATCTCTATGTCGACCTCGGCAAGAAAGACTTCGGGTTTGACCCGATCGATCCGTATAACGTGAAGACGAACTTCAGTGTCGTTCGCGCTGCCTTAGCCTACAAATTCTGATTCCGGGCAACATCGCAATTTGCTCATGATGATGCCGGCGCGGCTGCACGCCAAATCGCGCTGCCGTCAGGAATTGCCTTGATAGAGCTATTTCCCCGTTCCGCCGGAACGGCTCTGGGCATCCGGTCGCTTCATCACGCCGCCTGCGCCATCCGCTCCGCGCTCATCCGGTAGGAAATCGCTTCGGCGAGATGGATGCGGCCGACCGTCTCGCTGGCGTCGAGGTCGGCCAGCGTGCGCGCCACCTTGAGCACGCGGTGATAGGCGCGCGCCGAAAAGCCGAGCTTTTCGCTGGCGTCCTTGAGCAGCGTCAGGCCGGCGGCATCGGGCTTGGCTATCTCCTCGATGATCGAAGGCGGGCAATGCGCGTTGGTGGTGGCGCCCGCTCCCAGTCTTTCCAGCCGCTCGCGCTGCATGGCGCGCGCACGCGCCACGCGCTGCGCCACCGAAGCACTTGTCTCGGCCTTGTCCGGCCGGATCAGGTCGCTCGCCGAGACCGCCGGCACCTCGATCCGAAGGTCTATGCGGTCGAGCAGCGGGCCGGAAATGCGCGCCTGGTAGTCGGTGCGGCAGCGGTCGCCGCGCAGGCAGCGATAGCCGGGCTCGCCCGACATGCCGCAACGACACGGGTTCATCGCCGCCACCAGCTGGATGCAGGCCGGATAGGTGACGCGGTGGTTGGCGCGCGCGATCATGCAGTCGCCCGTCTCCAGCGGCTGGCGCAGCGCATCGAGCGTCTGCGGCGTGAACTCCGGCAACTCGTCGAGGAACAGAACGCCGTGATGGGCGAGCGAGACCTCGCCTGGCCGCGCGCGCAAGCCGCCGCCCACCATCGCCGCCATCGAGGCGGAGTGATGCGGGGCGCGGAACGGCCGCCGGTCGGTCAGCTTGCCTTCGCCGAGCTCGCCGGCAACGGACGCGATCATCGACACTTCGAGCAGTTCCTTGGGCGCCAGCGGCGGCAGGATTGAAGGCAGGCGCTGGGCCAGCATCGACTTGCCCGAGCCAGGCGGTCCGACCATCAAGAGGTTGTGGCCGCCGGCGGCAGCCACTTCGACCGCCCGCTTGGCGCTCTCCTGGCCCTTGATGTCGGCGAGGTCCGGCAGGTCGCGCGCCGCGAGCTTTATGCCGGCCTCGGGCCGCGACAGCACCTGCGTGCCGCGGAAATGGTTCGCCACCGCGATCAGGCTGCGTGGCGCGAGGATGTCGAAATCCTTGCCGGCCCATGCCGCTTCCGGCCCGCAGGCGAAGGGGCAGATCAGGCCCTTGCCTTCGGCATTGGCGCCGATCGCCGCCGGCAGCGCGCCCGCCACGCCGGCGATGGTGCCGTCGAGCGACAATTCGCCAAGCACCACATAACCGGCAAGCATGTCGCCCGGTATGGCGCCGAGCGCCGCCATCAGGCCGAGCGCGATCGGCAGGTCGTAATGGCTGCCTTCCTTGGGAAGATCGGCTGGCGCGAGGTTCACCGTCACCTTCTTCGACGGCATCGACAGGCCAGATGCGTGCAACGCCGCCTGCACGCGCTCGCGGCTTTCGGCCACCGCCTTGTCCGGCAGGCCGACGATCTGCATGCCGACCTTGCCCGGCCCGACCATCACCTGGACATCGACCGGCACGGCCTCGATGCCCTGGAAAGCCACCGTGCGAACCCGCGCCACCATATTTCCCGCCCCCGGATCCGGCCTCGTGCGCGGCGCTGCGATCAGCCGCCCGAGACCTCACGCCAGACAACCACAGATTTGCGGCGGAGGCAAGAACATTACAAGAACACCGGTTTGGCCGCGGCAACGGCGCGTGGCCAAACCGGTATATTGCCTAGCGGTCCAGCCACACCTTCTCGAAATGCTGCTCGAGATTGGGATGCGCCGGATTGTCCTTCACCGCCGCCACCGAATGGGTGAACAGCGAGCGCCAGTAAGGCTGGATGAGGATGCCGGAATCTTGGAGGATCTGCTCGACATCCTTCATGATCTCCTTGCGCTTTTCGACGTCCGGCACGGCAAGCGCCTCGCCGAGCTTCTTGTCGAACGCGGGATTGGCGTAGCCGGATTCGTTCCAGGCTTCGCCGCTGCGATAGGCGAGCGCGAGGTTCTGGACGCCCAGCGGCCGCATGCCCCACGACGTCATCGAGAAGGGATATTTGGTCCAGTTGTTCCAGAAGGTCGAGCCTGGCAGCACGGTGCGCTTCACCTTGAAGCCGGCCTCGCGCAGCTGCGCGGCGATGGCGTCGCCGGTGCTGCGGTGCCAGTCCTCGTCGCCGGTGATCAGCTCGTGCTCGAAATCGAGCTGCCCCGCCTCCGCCATCAGCTTCTTGGCGCCTTCGAGGTCGCGCGTCTTCTTCGGCAGCGCGTAATATTCCGGGTGCAGCGGGCTGACATGGTGGTTCTCGGCGACCGTGCCCTTGCCGCCATAGCCGAGCGTCAGCACGGCCTGATTGTCGGTCGCCAGCTGCAGGGCGCGGCGCACGCGTACGTCGTCATAGGGCTTGCTGGTCACATTGGTGCGGGCAAGGATCGTCGCCGCCGTCACCACTTCCGACTTCACCAGTCCCAGGCCGTCCATAATCGCGACATAGTCGGCGGTGGTCTCGAAATTGGTGTCTATCTCGCCGGCTTCGAAGGCGCTCACCCAGGCGGCCGGATCGGTGCCGTAGTCGATGAACTCGATGCCGTCGAGATAGGCCTCGCCGCCCCACCACTTGCCGTTCTGGCGCCGTTTGACGACGGCCTTGGTGCCGACGTTGTAGGAGACCAGCTCGAAAGCGCCGGTGCCGACCGGATGCGCGATGAGATTGGCGCCGGCCTTCTCATAGCCGCGATGCACGATCAGCGCGGAATATTCCGTCATCGACGGAATGATCGAGATGTCGGACGAGGACAGTTTCAGCACCACCGTGTGGTCGTCGGTCCTGGTGATGGCGCCGTCGCGCGCCTTGCCCGTCTTGGCGTCGATCAGCGCGGTCATGCGGCCGGCCATGGAATTGCCTTCGGCCGCCTTGTCGCACCAGCGCTCGAGGTTGAAGATCACGTCCTCGGCGGTGAAGTCGTTGCCATTGTTCCAGGTCACGCCACGCCTCAGATTGAGCGTGTATTCGGTGGCGTCGTCGTTGACCTTCCAGCTTTCCAGCAGCGAAGGCTTGAACGTGTAGTCGGTGTCGTAGCGCACCAGCGTGTCGAGGAACTGGCGCGCGATATTGGCCATTTCCGGCCAGTCATAGGCGCGCGGGTCCTTCTGCTCCTTGACGAAGGTGGAAACGCGCAGCACGCCGCCCTTCTTCGGCTCGGCGGCTCGCGCCGGCGTCGGCGCGGCGAGCCCGATCAGGCCATAGGCGGCCACCGCCGACGCGCCGAAAATGCTTGCCATCGCCAGGAATTCACGCCGGTGGAGGCGTCCGCCCCGGACCTCCGCCGCCAGGCCCTCGACCAGCGCATGATGGCGGTCGAATTCGCAATGCTCGCAATCCTGTCCCATTATTTCCCAGCTCCGAATAGATCGACGAACCAGTTCCAGAAGCCGTCGGTGTCGATATCGACGGCCACCCGCGCGTTTGGCGGCCTCTTTGAAACATTGTTGAAGTCGGCGATGGTCATGCCGCGGGTTACCTCGCCGCCGGTCTCCAGATGCACGTAGTAGTTCTCGAACGTGAACAGCGACGGTTTTACGATCGCGGCGAGCGCGATCACGTCGTGGAGGTTGGGATCGTCGGCGCCGAACTCGTCCTTGCGCCGCATCATGAAGTCCAGCACCCGCGCCACCACATCGGCCTGCGGACCTGATGCGGCTCTTATCCGGTCGAACACATGGCGCGGCAGCTCAGGCTTCAACGTGACGTCGAGGCCGACCATCGTCAGCGCGCAGCCGGCTTCGAAGACGATGCGTGCGGCTTCGGGATCGCAATAGAGATTGAACTCCGAGGCCAAGGTCATGTTGCCGCCGCGGATGGCGCCGCCCATGATGGTGATGCGTTTGATCAGCGACGGCAGCCCGGGGTGTTCCGTCAGTGCGGTGGCGATATTGGTCAGCGGCCCGACAGCGAGAATCTCGAGCCTGCCCGGGTGCCGCTTCGCCGCCTCGTGGATCAATTCCGTCACGCCGGCCCCGGCAAAGCCGCGCCGCGCGGCGGGCAGCGCCACGTCGCCCAGCCCGGTCGCGCCGTGACTGACGGCGGTTGACAGCGGCCTGGCGAGCGGGCGTGAAGCGCCGATATGCACGGGCGCCTCGCAACCGAGAAAATCCACCAGGTCGAGCGTGTTCCTGGCCGTCTTCTCGATCTCGACATTGCCGCAGACGGCACTGATCCCGATCAGCTCGATCGTGTCCGTGCAAAGCGTCGCCGCCGCGATGCAGACGGCGTCGTCCGTGCCGGTGTCGACATCCATCACCAGCGGGATCCTGGAAAGCATGGTCACGTCGCGATCCCTCCCGTTGCCGGGCTTGCACCGTAGGACGGCGGAACGAGCATTATGATCGGAAAGTCCCACTTATCGACATAGTTAAACGTTTGCCTAAAGCAGGGCTGACCAGTTGTCAACACGTTCTACCTGCCGGAGCGCCCCCTCGCCGCGTGGGTCTGTCGACTTTGCCGACGTAAGAGGTTAGGGGATCAGGCCGACGGTGCTTGGCAAGCAATGCGAGGACATGTGGCGGCGACCATCAAGGATATTGCGAGAGGTGCCGGCGTATCGATCGCCACGGTCTCCAAGGTCCTCAACCGCAAGGACGCCTTCATCAGCGAGGAAACGCGCAGCCGCATCTGGTCGCTGGCGCGGGAGCTCAACTACACGCCGAACTCCATCGCCCGCTCGCTGGTCACCCGTCGCTCGCAGGTCCTCGGCATCATCGTTCCGGATATTCTCAACCCCTATTTCACCGAGCTGGTTCGCGCCTGCGACGACGCTGCCCGGCTGCGCGGCTATACGACGATCCTGTGCAACTCGGATGGCATTCCGGATAAGGAGGAGGCGCATCTGGCCTTCCTTGCCGGCCATGGCGTGGACGGCATCGTGCTGGCGGCGAGCGGCGTGATCCCGAATGCCGGCCTCCTCCGAGGGCTGAACATCCCGTTCGTGTCGATGGACCGCGAGGTCCCGGAGCTCGATTGCCTGGCCGCGACCGTCGACACCGACTATCGCAACGGCGCCTTTCAATCGGCCGGCTACCTGATCGCCAAGGGCCACACGCGCATCGCATTCCTTTGCGGATCGGCGGAAAGCTCGAACACCGGGATCAGGCTGGCCGGGTTCGAGGAGGCGCATCGCCAGGCCGGCATTGACGTCGATCGAAACCTCATCCGCTGTGGCGAGTTCCAGCACAGCTTTGGGCGCCAGGCGACGCGGGAGCTGCTGGAAAGCACGCGGTTTTCGGCCATCTGCTGCATGAGCGACATGCTGGCCATCGGCGCCACGGTTGCGCTCCGCGAAAAGGGGCTTGTTGTCCCCGACGACTGCGCCGTCATGGGCTTCGACAACATCTATCTGGCGCCGCTGCTGGAATGCCCGCTGTCGACCATCGACCGCCGCATCTTCGAAGCAGGCACCATCGCCATCGACGCGCTGATCGACTTCCTCGAAGGGCCCGACCGGCGCCGCGCGGCGATCGTGATGGAGCCCAGCGTGGTCGAGCGCAAGACGGCGTAATTGGGCAGTGGGACGATGCCCGGAGCGCTACCTAGCCGGCCGCCCCCTCGCTTCGCAATGGGCCGCCAGCAGGCCGAGGACGATCGGCAGGTCGTAATGGCTGCGTATCTTGGTGCAAAGGCGGAACACGGTTAAGGCAAAATGAAAACGGCTATCGCCGCGTGCTCTCGACCCGTTGAAAAGGCGAGCAGCCCCACCGGCAATCCGAGGCTGTTGCCGTCTAAGCGGTGATGAAGGCATCGACTGTACCTGAAAGCGATCGATCGATTGCGATGTCGGGTGGAAGCCATTCCATGACAGGATATCGGAAAGGCCAAGGCATGGCGATCCGGCGCAAAGAGCCGCTTTCCAGAAAAATCTCATTTACAAGGTCTATGAACCGCCCGCGGTCTCGTTCAACTCGTTTCAAAGTTTGCGAACGAATATAAGCCCGGGGGATTCGTCGCTCCTTCAGAGCTGAGACGGCGTCCGCGATGGATCGAGGATCGGGTGGAACTGTAAGCGAATAATCGTCATCCAGATAAAGGTCTCGGCCACCATGGTTCGGGGTCGTGACAACAGGTAGCCCCGCGAGAAGATATTCTGTGCTGGCGAACATTGGTCCCTCCATTTCAGAGAGACAAATTCCCACGGCTGCACGATTCAGATGCATGTTCACGTGAGCCGGCGCCAATCGGACAGGCTTGCCGGTGCCGTCAAACTCATTGATAAACACGTGACCCGGCGCGAACTCCTTGTGCCGATTTATTCGCGCCCTTTCCGACTCCGTCGTAGATGACCCGACTAAATCACGATAGAAGACAAATGCGCAGCGCTCGATGCCAAAAGACAAGTCGTGGCGTTTCCACGAAGCCAGTTGCGCATTGTAGATTGCATCAAATTCTACAGGGACGTTGTTGAGGGGCTTGAATATGTATTCGGAGGTTGTTGAAGTCTTGTTGTGCAGGACGGCCGCCTCACCGGCCTGGTTCAAGAGATCAGCCTCGGCTTGTGTGTTGGATAGGAAGACTAGCGAGTGACGGGGGTTCCTAAGTCTATGCAGAACGGCATAGGTCCGGATCGTTTTGACGCTGGAATTGTTTTCGATGGACCAGGTTGGCGAGATGAGAAACCAGGCACGGTGGCTGCGTGGAAGGAGAGGCATGTGACTTGCCAATCCCAGGGGCGTACCGGACATTCCCGAATAGGATATGAACGGATCGTCCGACAGCAAACTTGCCTGAAGAGCAGGTTGCGACTTCGCGGAAGGGTGCCCTTTCCGGAGATAGCGGCGATGACGCAACATTGCTCCGACAATCTCGAATACGGTAGGAGGGCGATACCCGTGCTGTAGAGTCAGCATGCGGCAATTACGCGGCCGACTTCAACCGCTTCTCCTCCACGCAATCCCAGAACAGAGCAGCTATATCCGCGCCGCCGAAACGCTGTACCTCGCGCACGCCGGTCGGCGAGGTCACGTTGATCTCGGTCATGTAGTCGCCGATCACGTCGATGCCGACCAGGATGAAGCCGCGTTCCCTGAGCGCCGGCCCGATGCGGGCGCAGATCTCGCGCTCGCGTTCCGTCAGCTCGGTTTTTTCGGCGCGGCCGCCGACATGCATGTTGGAGCGTGAATCGTGATCGGCCGGCACGCGGTTGATGGCGCCGACCGGCTCGCCGTCGATCAGGATGATGCGCTTGTCGCCCTTGCGTACGTCCTTGAGATAGCGCTGCACGATATAGGGCTCGCGGAACAGCTGGCCGAACATCTCGAGCAGCGAGGCGAGATTGCGGTCGGCTTCAAGCAGATGGAAGATGCCGGCGCCGCCATTGCCGTAGAGCGGCTTGACGATGATGTCGCCGAATTGCTTGCGGAAGGCGGCCACCTCCATCGGATCCTTGGTGATCAGCGTTTCCGGCATCAGGTCCGGGAATTCGGTGACGAAGATCTTTTCCGGGCTGTTGCGCACCCAGGCCGGGTCGTTGACCACCAGCGTCTTCGGATGGATGCGCTCCAGTATGTGCGTGGTGGTGATGTAGTTCATGTCGAAGGGCGGGTCCTGCCTCAGCAGCACCACGTCCATCTCGGAAAGGTCGGTGCGCACCTTCTCGCCCAGCGCGTAGTGGTTGCCCTTCTCGTCGCGCACCTGCATCTCCTCGATGCGCGCGAACACCTTGCCGCCCAGCATCGACAGCCGGTCGGGCGTGTAGTGGAAAAGCTTGTGGCCGCGCCGCTGCGCCTCCAGCGACAGCGCGAAGCTGGTGTCGCCGGCGATCGACACGGTGGAGACATGGTCCATCTGGACGGCGATCTTCAGCGGCATTTGCGGTCTCCGGGGAACTCAGACGCCCGATATAAGGAAATCGGCGGCGCCTGCCAATCGTGCTCGCTTGGTGCAGACGCTCAGAGACCCGTTTCGAAATTCGCTCTGGCGAGTCATATGGTGGTGGTTTCGAGAACCGGAGCGGAGCGGACGTTTGGGTCCGTGAGCACCGGAAGCGCAGAAACCGCCATCAGATGGCCGCCAGAGTAGAATTTCCAAACGGTCTCAGCGGTCGAAGACCAGCCTGGAATAGCCGAGGAACGATAGCGCCATCGCGACGACCGAGGCAAAGGCCATCGCGACCAGCGGCGGCAAGGTCGGCAGGGCGAACAGGATGGCGCAATAGACCAGGTAGTTGACGATGCCGGTGGCGATGCCGACGCCGCCATAGCGCGCGCCTTCCAGCGCCAAGCCCCGGCTCGACGGCGAGAAGGTCAAATGGCGGTTCATCTGCCAGGTGACGCAGAGCGCGAAGCCGATCGACAGCACGCGCGCCGCCATCGGGCCGAGCGGCGTCGTGGCAAGCAGCAGCCAGAGCGCCGCCGCGTCGGTGACGAAACCGATGCCGCCGGTAAAGGCGAAGCGGAGGAGGCGGCCCACTATGCCGCCCGCGAGGCCTTGCCCGGCTCGCTCTTCGGTGAGGCCTGCCCGGATATCCCGCGCTCGGCCCGGCCGGAGGAAATCGACAGGTAGAAGATGCGCTTCTGCTCGGCCCGGCCGCGCGACACCGAATCGAGGATCAGCCCGGTCATCATCGAAAGCATGGCCAGAAGCAGCATGCCGATCGACAGCACCCAGGTCGGCATGCGCGGCACCAGTCCCGTCTCCGCGAATTCGACCAGCACGGGTATCATCAGGCCGATGCTGGCCGCCAGGAAGAACAGCGCGAACGTGCCGAAGAAGCGCAGCGGCTGCGTCTCCTTCACCAGCATGGCGAACATCCACAGGATCCTGGCGCCGTCGCGGAAGGTCGACAGTTTCGACGACGAGCCTTCAGGGCGGCGGCCGTAATCGAGCCCCATCTCGCTCACCGGCAGCTTGAGCTGCGAGGCATGCACCGACATCTCGGTCTCGATCTCGAAGCCGCCGGAAACGGCGGGGAAACTCTTGACGAAACGGCGCGAAAACACCCGGTAGCCGGAGAAGATGTCGGTGAAGTCGGTCCCGAACAGGCCCTTGTAAAGGCGGTTGAAGACGCGGTTGCCGAAGGCGTGGCCGTTGCGGCCGGCATCGTCGGTGACGCCGCGCCTGGTGCCCACCACCATGTCGGAGCGCTCCGTCTGCAGCACATTGATCAGCTGCGGCGCATCTTCCGGCGCGTAGGTGCCGTCGCCGTCGGCCATCACATAGATGTCCGCGTCGATGTCGGCGAACATGCGCCGCACCACATTGCCCTTGCCCTGGCGCGGCTCGCGCACGACGGTGGCGCCGGCCGCGCGAGCTTTCAGCGCCGTGAGGTCCTTGGAATTGTTGTCGTAGACATAGATCGCGGCCGAAGGCAGCGCCTCGCGGAACCGCAGCACGACCTCGCCGATCGTCAGCTCCTCATTGTAGCAAGGCAGGAGCACGGCAATAACCGGCTCGTGGCGGACTGCATGCGGCATGTCTGTCTCCGGACGCTCGACCAGCCTCCGGCCGTCCCTGTGCCGGCCCCTCGAGCCGTTTTACTATTTATTGAAGCCGTTAAGGCTAGGTTTAAAACCGATCCTCTCCCTTTAAAGGCCACCGCAATGGGCACAGCCGAGACCGGCGCCGCCACCTGGAAGTCCGATCTGGTGCTGGCGCTGCTTGCCGCCCTGCTCGCCTTCGCCGTCGATGCGTGGGCCGGCTTTGGCCAGCTGACCGATGCCGGCGGCGACAACGACAATCTGCTGCGCCTCGTCGAGGTCCGCGACCTGCTGGCCGGCCAGGGCTGGTTCGACCTGCACCAGTACCGGATGGGGCTGGAAGGCGGCTTCGTCATGCACTGGTCGCGGCTGGTCGATGCCCCGATCGCCGCCATCGCGCTTGCCGCCTCGGCGCTCACCGGCAGCAGGCCGCTTGGCGAGGACGTGGCGCAGGTGCTGTGGCCGGCGCTGCTGCTCTGGTCGAGCTTGTTCTTCACCGCCCGCGCCGCGCGCAGCTTCGGCGGCGGCGGCGCGGTGCTGCCCGCCATCCTGATTGGCGCGGCCGGCTATTATTTCATCGGCATCTACGATCCCGGCGCGCTCGATCATCACAACGTTCAGCTGATGCTCACCATGGCGAGCCTCGCTTTGCTGCTCGAGGCGCCTTCCCGGCGCTGGGCCGCGCTGTTGTCCGGCCTCTGCGCCGCGCTGACGCTCGCCGTCGGCATGGAAACCGTGCCCTACGTCGCCACCATCGGCCTTTGCGTGTCGTTGTTGTTCGTCGCCGATCCGGGCGGCGAGCGGGCGATCGCCCGGGATTTCGGCCTCGGCTTCGCCAGCGTCGCGGCGCTTGTCTTCCTGGTCACCATCCGTCCGTCTGATTGGGGCGCGGCGCAGTGCGATGCCTTCTCGGTCGCGCAGTTCGCCGTCGCGGCCATTGCCGGCATCGGCCTGGCGGCAATCGCCTCCGCCGAACCCGCCGCAGGCAACTGGCGGCGCAGGCTGGCGTCGCTTGCCGCGCTGGGGGTCGTGCTCGGCGTGGTCGTGGCAGTGCTGTTCCCGCAATGCCTCTCGGCGCCCTACGCCTCGCTCGATCCGCGCCTAAAGGAATTGTGGCTCGACCACATCGATGAAGCCCAGTCGCTGTTCACCCTGCTTGTCCGCGATCCGGCGCGTGTCGCGGCGCGTTACGCCACGCCGCTGGTCGCGATCGTCCTGATGGCGCTGCGTTTGCGCCGCGGCGGCTGGCGGCGGCAGGACAGCCTCGTCGCGGCGCTGCTCGCCGTCGCTTTCGCGGTCGGCGCCTGGCAGGTGCGCGGCACCACCTTCTCGATCGCCTTCGCGGTCGTCCCGCTGTCGGCCTGGATCGCCAAATGGCGGGCGCGGGCCGAAACCAGTTCCTCGCTCGGCGTGGCGCTGCGCCTTGCGGCCGTCTGGCTGGTCTCGATCAATCCGGTATGGACGGGCGTCGCCGCGGCCGCCTCGGTCGCGTTCGAAAAAGGCAAGGCCGTCGCTGACGGCACCACGACGGACAAGACCTGCGAGAAGAAGGCCACCTTCGCGCCGCTTGGCGCCATGGCCGATACCACCGTGCTCACGATTTCCAATCTTGGAGCGCCGGTTCTCGTCTACAGCGACCATCGCGTCTTCGCCGGTCCCTATCACCGCAATGTCGCCGGCAATCTCCTGGCGCTGGATGCCTTTCTCGGCTCGGCCGACAACGCGCGCGCAATCGTCGAGGCGCATCGCGTCGGCCTCGTCGCCATCTGCCCCGGCAATGTCGAGACCCTGATCCTGACCCGGAAAGCCCCGCAGGGCTTCCTTGCCGGCCTGCTGCGCGGTTCCGTGCCGGACTGGCTCGAGCCGGCCAGCGAGAAAGGCAGCCCGATCGAGCTCTACCGCGTAAAGCAAGCCGGCTAAAGCAATGTCCCGAAAGGTGCGCAGCGGCCGTCCGTTCGCCTCAAACGGGAGCATCCCGGAAAAGGTCGTTCGATATTTCTATTAGAAAGTACGCATAAACGAATATTTGGGCTGGATTACCGCTTTTTGCCCGAAGCTGAACAACCGCCGGCGAAGCAAGCAACGTTTGCACGACGGAAAATCGATTTTCCGATACTTTTCCTAAACGCTTTGCTGCCAGTCTGGCCGAAAATACCGACATCAGAACAGAGGCATGATGCAAACGACGTTTGGCACCGGTCAGCCAGGCAAGGAAAATACGGATCTGGCCTTCACGGATTCGTTGACCGGGCTCGGCAACCATCGTCGCTTCTTCGACAAGGTCGATCGCCTGATCAGCGACCGCGCCGACGATCCGGCGCCGTTCACCGTCGGCATCCTCGACCTCGACGGCTTCAAGCCGATCAACGACCTGTTCGGCCACAAGGCCGGCGACGATATCCTGATCCAGGTGGCGATGCGGCTGCGCGCCTCGATGGATGGCTACTCCACCGTCTGCCGCATCGGCGCCGACGAGTTCGCCTACCTCTACCCGATGGTGTTCTCGGAGGAACAGGCGGCCGAGAGGTCGCGCATGCTGATCGAGATTCTGTCGGCGCCCTATGATGTCGGCGAACGCACCGCCAGGCTTTCGGCCTCGGTCGGCTGCTCGCTGTTCTATTCCGGCGACGAGACCACCGAGATCCTCATCAACAAGGCCGAGACCGCGCTCTATCACGCCAAGCGCTCGGGCCGCGGCCGCGTCGTCGTCTACACCCGGGAGATGGAAGAGGCGGCCAAGCGAGTCACCCGCATCGAGCAGGCGCTGCGCCGCGCCGTCTCGGCGGGCGAGGTCGAACCGCATTTCCAGCCGATCGTCGACTTGAACAGCCGACGCACCATCGGCTTCGAGACGCTGGCGCGCTGGACGGACCGCGACCTCGGCGTCGTGCCGCCTTCCGTCTTCATCCCGATCGCCGAGGAACGCGGCATCATCGGCCCGCTGTCGCAGCTGGTGCTGCGCAAGGCGACCGAGGCGGCGCGCAGCTGGCCGAAGGAATTGTTCCTGTCCTTCAACCTGTCGCCGTCGCAGCTCGTCGACCAGAACACCGGCCTGCATATCCTGGCCATTCTCGACCGCACCGGCTTCGATCCGCGCCGGCTGGAGATCGAGATCACCGAGACCGGCCTGATGAACGATCCGGCCTCGGCCGAGAAGATCGTCGAGGATCTGCGCCGCGTCGGCATCCGTGTCTCGCTCGACGATTTCGGCACCGGCCAGTCGTCGCTCGGCCGCTTGCGCGAGTTCCATTTCGACAAGCTCAAGATCGATCGCGCCTTCGTCTCCTCCATCCTCGACGACCGCCCGTCCGAGCACATCATCCGCGCCATTCTTGCCATGTGCGAGGGGCTCGGCATGGATGTCGTCGCCGAAGGCATCGAGGACGAGGCGCAGGCCGATCGCCTCGTCCAGTTCGGCTGCGCCGGCGGGCAGGGCTATCTGTTCGGCAAGCCGGCCGACGCCGACGCCACCCTCGGCTATCTGCGCGATTCCTATCGCGGCGCGTTGCACGCCAAGGCGATCTGACCCCGGCTTTCCGGCCGTTCGCAAGACCGGCGGCCGCCGCTCCGGCACGGCGCTGATCATTTGTCTGACATTTGGGCCGGAGATCCGATATTCCCGCTTGCTCCCGCGCTTTGTCTGGCTAGGATGCGCGCCGGCCAAAGGGAGAAGCGATCATGATGCCATCGGCGCGTTTCGCCGACCTCGACGGCGCCTCGGTGCTGATCACCGGCGGCGGCTCCGGCATCGGCGCCGCGTTGACGGAAGGCTTCATGCGGCAGAACGCGAAAGTCGCCTTCATCGATATCGCCGACAAGCCAAGCACTGCCCTTGCCGACCGGCTGGAAAAGGAGCTTGGCCGCCGCCCGCTCTATCTCAAGGCCGACCTGCGCGACATCGAGGCGCTGCGCGCCGCCGCGGCCAGGGCGGCCGAGGCGCATGGCGACGTCACGGTGCTGGTCAACAATGCCGCGCTCGACGAGCGCCATGCGGTCGAGGACGTCACCGTCGAGTTCTGGGACAACAACCTCGCCGTCAATCTGCGGCCGCATTTCTTCACCGCGCAGGCGGTGGCGCCCGGCATGAAGCGCGCCGGCGGCGGCTCGATCATCAACTTCACCTCCACCTCCTATCTGATCAACCACCCCGACATGCCGGCCTACACCGCGGCCAAGGCAGGCATACTCGGCCTGACCAAGGGCCTTGCCGGCAAGCTCGGCGGCGACCGCATCCGCGTCAACGCGGTGGCGCCGGGCTGGGTCATCACCGAACGGCAGCGCGAGCTTTGGGTCACCGATGAGGGACTTGCCGCCCATGTCGCCAAGCAATGCATCAAGCAAGTAATGCAGCCCGACGACATGGTGGGCACGGTGCTGTTCCTGGCGTCGGATGCTTCGCGCATGCTCACCGCGCAGATGTTGATCGTCGACGGAGGCTTCCTGTGAGCCCGGCACCCGCGGTCGCCGCGCTCGACTGGGGCACGACCAGGCTCAGGGCCTGGCTGCTCGACCGTATGGGCAAGGTTCTTGCCGAGCGGCGCGGTGACGACGGTCTGATCACCGCCCGCGAAAAAGGTTTTGCCAACGTGCTGGAAGGCCATCTTGGCGCCATGGGCGCGCCGGACACGCTGCCCGTCATCATCTGCGGCATGGCCGGTTCCCGGCAAGGCTGGATCGAGGCGCCCTACGTCACCGTACCGGCGCCGATCGGCGCCATCCTGCGCGGCGCCGCCCGCATCGAGGGCTCGAGCCGCGATATCCGCATCGTGCCGGGCCTCGCGCAGCGCCTGGCCGAAGCACCGGATGTCATGCGCGGCGAGGAAACCCAGCTTGCCGGCGCCGGTTTGCCGGCAAAGGGACGCCATCTCGTCTGCATGCCCGGCACGCATTCCAAATGGGTCGCGGTCGAGGATGGCTCGGTCGAAGGTTTTGGCACCTGGCCGACCGGCGAATTGTTCTCTGTATTGGCCACGCACTCGATCCTGAAACATTCGCTGGACGAGCATCCCGCTCCGGTCGCCGCGGACAGCCCGTTCTTCGGGCAGTGGTGCGAGCGGGCCTTGGGCGAGGGCGGTGACGTCACCTCGAAACTGTTTGCCATCCGCGCCGCCGGCCTCTTGCAGGATCTGCAGCCCGCCGATGCGGCGGCATGCCTGTCCGGACTTCTGATCGGCGGCGAGATCGCCTCGGCAAGGCGCCGCTATGGCGCGAGCGATGCACCGGTGGCGCTGGTCGCCTCCGGCGCGCTGGCCACGCTTTATGGCGCCGCGCTCGGCCTTGCCGGCCTTGCTTTTCGCACTGTCGACGCCGATGAAGCTGTGCGCGCCGGTCTCGTCGAGGCCGCGCGCGAGAACGGCATGATTGGAGGCGCTTGATGAGCCAGACCGCACCCTTCCCGAAGCTGAAACGCGGCCTTGTCGGCATCTTGCGCGGCTTGAAGCCTTCCGAAGCCGTGGCGATCGGACGGGCGATCCATGATGCCGGCATCGAGGCGATCGAAGTGCCGCTCAATTCGCCGGAGCCGTTCGTCTCCATCGCCGATCTGGTCAAGGCGCTCCCGCAGACCGCGCTGATCGGCGCCGGCACGGTGCTGACGGCGACGGACGTCGATGCTTTGCACAAGGCTGGCGGACGCCTGCTGGTCAGCCCCAACATCGATGCCGAGGTCATGGGCCGCGCCATGCATCATGGCATGGTGACGATGCCAGGCGTGTTCACGCCCACCGAGGCTTTCCAGGCGATCCGGCTCGGCGCCTCGGCGCTGAAATTCTTCCCCGCCAGCGTGCTTGGATCGAGCGGCATCGCGGCGATCCGCGCCGTGCTGCCGGCAACGACGCTGGTCGGCGCCGTCGGCGGCGTTTCCGACAGGGATTTTGCCGGCTACAAGGCGGTCGGCGTCAGCGTCTTCGGCCTGGGGTCGAGCCTCTACAAGCCGGGCGCGACGGTCGAGGATGTGGCGCAGCGCGCCCGCGCCGCGGTCGCCGCCTGGGATGAAGCTTTCGGAGTGGCGTGATGGACGGCGTTTCGGTTTTTTCCGACCATATCTGCGAGCTCGGCGAAGGCCCGAGCTACGATCCCGCCACCGACACGCTGTTCTGGTTCGACATCGTCAACGGCAAGCTTCTGGAAAAGCCGCTCGCCGGCGCGCTGAAGGTGCATGACCTCGGCACCATGGCCAGCGCCATCGCCGTCATCGACGACGACCGCCAGCTCATCGCCACCGAGGTCGGCCTGCAGGTCCGGGACGTCAAGACCGGCAGGCTGACGCTGCACACGCCGATCGAGGCCGACAACCCGCTGACGCGCTCCAACGATTCCCGCGTTCATCCCTGCGGCGCCTTCTGGACCGGCACGATGGGCAAGGACGAGGAGAAGGGTGCCGGCTCGATCTACTGGTTCTTCAAGGGCGAGCTGCGCCGGCTGTTTTCGGGCATCACAGTCTCGAATTCCATCTGCTTCTCAGAGGACGGCAAAATCGCCTACTACACCGACACCGCGACCGGGCTTCTGATGCGCGTCGCCTGCGATCCGGCGACCGGCCTGCCCGCCGGTGAAGTGAAAGTGTTCGTCGATCATCGCTCCTCGAAAGGCTATGTCGACGGTTCAGTCGTCGACTGCGACGGCGTGCTTTGGAACGCCGTCTGGGGCGGCAGGGCGGTGAAGGCCTATGCGCCCGACGGCAGGCTGCTGCGCGAGATCGCCATGCCGGTGACGCAGGCGTCCTGCCCGGCCTTTGTCGGCCAGAAAGCCGACCGGTTGGCGGTGACCTCGGCCTGGAAAGGCAAGGACGAGAAGCAGCGCGCGCTCGATCCGCAGGCCGGCATGACCTTCCTGCTCGACATTCCGGTCAAAGGCCGCTTCGAGCCGCGGGTGCTGATCGCCTGAGCGGAACGGCGCGGCGCTGTCGCGCAACCGTCTGGCCCGGTCGGTTTCCCGCAAGCCAATCATGGGCGCCATGCGATGGTGACGGCTGGCGTCCATCCAGAGCAGTCCATCCATGCCGCGTAGCAATCCCAAGCTGATCCTCGTCCATGAGCCCGAGAAGGCTTGTTTCGACCGGCTGGTCGCAGACGGCCATGCGCCGGAGCGCGCCGCCGAGATATCGTCCTACCTGGCGCAGTCGACCGATCTCGCGCCCGATTTCGATGCGCTGGCCGCCGCCTGCGACAAGCGCGGCTTCGCCTTCGCACCGGTGGAACTGGATGCCGCCGCAAACGCCCTTGCCGAGGCCCGCCCGGACATCGCGCTGGTCTGGACGCTGACCGACGGCATCGCCTATTTCCGTGGCGGCGCCGCGCCCGCGCTCGCCCGCCTCAACGGGCTGCGCACCATCGGCGCCGACGATTCGCTGTTCGCGCTTTGTCAGGACAAGTTCCGCTGCGGCGCCGTGCTTGGCGCTCTCGGTCTTCCGGCGCCGCAAGCAGGCCTTGCCCGCCGCGGCGAATGGCTCGTCGAGCCGCCGCCGTCGCCTGCCGGTTGGTTCGTGAAACCCAACCGGCTCGGCGCCAAGATCGGCATCTGGCCGGATTCCCGGGTCACCGATCTCGGCCATGCGCTGGAGCTTAGCCGGCGTGTCTTTTCCCATTATCGCGACGACGTCGTCGTCCAGCCCTATGTCGCCGGCCGTAACGTGCGCGCGAGCTTCCTCGGGTTGAAACCCGAAACCGGCATCGAGGCTTTGGGCATCTTCTTCGTCGATTCCGGCGGCGACTTCCAGACCATGGCCGACTCGATGGCGCTCTACGGCGAAACCGGCCAGGCCGCGAAGGATGCAGGCACCTATGCCGAGCCGGAGCTCGAGCCCGTCGCCTCGAGCCAGCCGGCGGCCGACCGGAAAATCCGCGCCATTGCCCAAAAACTGATAAGCGGCCTTGCCCTGCGGGATGTCTTTTCCGTCGATTTCAGGGTCGAGGCCGACGACACCGTGCATCTCATCGAGTTCGAGGTGTGCCCCGGCCTGCCCTGTTTCGATTTTCGCGACTATTGCCGCAGGCAGTGGGGCCTGAGCCTCGCCGATGCAATGGCGGAGACGGCGGCCAACCGGCTCTTTGGTTGGGACAGGCTCTCGGCGCGATAGCCGCGCCTTGACGCTTCATTCATCGCCTCTACTGTCGCGGCTGTGTCAACGAGAGCCGCGCAATGAACACAACGCCCGTCAGCGTTCAAAGTCTCCACCATCATTTGAAGCGCATGAGCGGCCGCGACCCGCATGAGGAGCATCGCGTCGCCACGCCGCTCGAGCTGCTCTTCGACCTGACGTTCGTCACCGCTTTCGGCCTCGCCTCCTCGCAACTGGCGCATGCCCTGGCCGAGGGCCACTACGCGGCCGGGCTGCTCGGCTTCGGCTTCGCCAGCTTCGCCATCTGTTGGGCCTGGATCAATTTCTCCTGGTTCTCCTCGGCCTATGACACCGACGACTGGGTCTTCCGCCTCATCACCATGGTGCAGATGATCGGCGTGCTGGTGCTGGCCATCGGCCTGCCGCGCATGTTCGCCTCGATCGAGCATGGCGAGCATCTCGACAATTCCGTCATGGTGCTGGGCTACGTCATCATGCGCGTCGCCATGATCTTCCAGTGGCTGCGCGCGGCAAGGCAGGATCCCGCGCGGCGCGGCATCTGCCTCACCTATGTCACGGCCATCGCCATCGCCCAGGTCGGCTGGGTGGTGCAGATCCTGGTCGATTTCTCGATCGAGACCAGCGCCGTGCTCGCCGTCGTCCTGCTGCTGGTCGAGCTTGCCGGGCCCGTGCTCGCCGAGCGCAGGAATGGCGGCACGCCCTGGCATGCGCATCACATGGCCGAACGCTACAGCCTGTTCGCCATCATCGCGCTCGGCGAAGGGGTTGTCGGTACGCTGGCCTCGTTGTCGGCCGTCGTCGAGGAGCAAGGCTGGAACCTCGATGCCGCGCTTGTCGGCGTCGCCGGCACCGGTCTCACCTTCGGTATGTGGTGGTGCTACTACATGCTGCCGTCGGCGCCGATCCTGCATGCGCACCGCGACCGCTCATTCGTCTGGGGCTACGGCCAGATGCTGATCGTGGCCGCGATCGTCGCCACCGGCGCCGGCCTGCATGTCGCGGCCTATTTCATCGAGCACAAAGCCCATATCGGGCCGCTGGCGACGCTGCTCTCAACAGCGATCCCGCTCGCCATTTTTCTCGGCGGGGTCTATGCGCTCTACTATTATCTCATGCGGCGCTTCGATCCGTTCCACATCTGGCTGCTGCTGGCCACGGCGGCGGTCGTGGCGCTTGCCGTCATCGCCGCCATTGCCGGCGTCGACATGGCGGCCTGCCTGATCATCCTGACGCTGGCGCCGGCGATCACCGTCGTCGGCTATGAAATCCATGGCCACCGGCATGAGGCGGAATCGCTCGCCATCGACGAGCGGCACACGCTGCACTGACGGGTCTAATGCATGTCGCGCAAAAGTGGCCTCGGTTTTGCGACAACGACATGCATCAAGCAACGACCTAAAGCGCGTCGCGTGAATCCGTTTCCACGCGACGCGCTTTAGATGCCCTCGACCAGCACGATCTCGCCGTCGGCCACTTTCTGGCGGATGGCGACGGCGCGCTGGTATTCCGGCGAGTGGTAGCAGTCATGCGCCGCCGCAAGCGATTCGAACTCGATGATGACGTTGCGGGCCCGGCCCGGCCCTTCGGCCTTTTCGTGCTCGCCGCCGCGCGCCAGGAACTTCGCGCCGAAGCGGTCGAAGGCGAGCTTCGCGGCGGCGACATAGTCCTTGTAGCCCTCGGCGTCGCGCACATCGACACGGGCGATCCAATATCCCTTAGGCATTCTCTTTCTCCTGTCTGTTTTCGCGAACGAGGACCAGTTCCGAAAGTCGCTCCGGCGAGCCAGCTGGTGGTGTTTCGAGAACCGGCTTTCGCCGGCCGTAACCTTCATGGAACGGAGACTTATGGGGGCTTCGGCCGGCGAAGGCCGGAGCGTACTTAAAGTACGTGAGCACCGGAAGCGCAGAAAACGCCGCCAAATGACCGCTGGAGTAGAATTTCGAAACTGGTCCTCAGGCGGATTGCATTTCGGCGAGAATTGCCTCGGCCGCCGCGCGCCGGTCGGGCGCCGCGACGATCGGCCGGCCGACGACCAAGTGGCTGGCGCCGTTGCGGATCGCCTGCGCCGGCGTCACCACGCGTTTCTGGTCGCCATGGTCGCTGCCGGCCGGCCGGATGCCCGGCGTCACCACCGCCAGGTCGGGTCCGACGATCCGGCGCACCGCTTCAGCTTCCTCCGCCGAGCAGACGATGCCACCCATGCCGGCGTGCAGCGCCTGTTCGGAGCGCCTGAGCACCAGCGTGTGCGGGTCGTATTCATAGCCGGCGTCGATCACGTCCTGCTCGTCCATCGAGGTCAGCACCGTCACGCCGAGCAGGCACAGATCGCTGCCCTTGGCCGCCTCGACCGCTGCTTTCATGGCCCTGGGGTAGGCATGCAGCGTCAGCATCGTCATGCCCATCCTGACGATGTTTTCGACGCCCTTGGCGACCGTGTTGTCGATGTCGAGCAGCTTCATGTCGAGGAACACCTTGGTGCCGCCGCTGGCGAGTTCCCGCGCGAAGTCCAATCCGCCGGCGAAGATGAGTTGGTAGCCGATCTTGTAGAAGGAAACGGTGCCTTCGAGCTCGCGCACCGCTCTCTCGGCCTCCTTCAGCGTCGCCAGGTCGAGCCCGACGATCAGCCGCTCCCGCATCGTGCCGGCCTCCGCGAAGCTGATCACGCCTCGATCCTGGTCGACAGCATGCGCGAGGTTTCGATCAGTGTACGGCATAGGCGCTCCATCGATTGGTGTAGTCTGGCATCCCTGAACTGTCCGTCCTCGGCGAACGCCGTGTCGGCCTCGGAGACCGAGCATTCCGGGGTGATCACCTCCATCTGGCAGCGCACCAGCACCGCGCGCAGATGGTTGATGCAGCGTATGCCGGCGAACTTGCCTTCCGACGAGGAGCAGAGCCCTGCGGGCTTGCTGGCAAGTGGCCTGAACGCGCGGCTGCCGTCGCGCCGTATCCGGCTCACCCAGTCGATGCTGTTCTTGAGCAGCGGCGGGATCGAGCCGTTATATTCGGGCGTCGCGATCAGCAACCCGTCATGCGCCGCGATCTGGCGGCCGAGCTTGACCGCGTTCTCGGGGAGGCCTTTTTCCTTTTCCAGGTCCTCGTCCATGATCGGCAGCGGATAATCGCCAAGCGAGATGCGCGTCACCTCGGCGCCCTGCATGGCCAGTTCCTTCTGCGCCGCATCGGCGGTCCGGCCGCTGAAGGCGCCGGTCCGGACCGAGCCGGCGAAGACGAGGATTCTTGGGATCACGGGCATTGCTTCGCAAAAGGCAGTAGGGAATAGGCATTAGGCATTAGGCATTAGGCATTAGGAGAGTGGTTTCCTGACTATTCCCTACTGCCTTATCCCTCCCTTCGGTAGATCCAAAGCTGCGTCGGCGGGATGTTGCGGATGATGAAATCGAAATGCTTGACCGTGTAGTTGCCGCGGCCGGGCGGGATCGGCGACAGCGGGCCGTAGGTCAGCTGCACGATCGGCCTGCCGGCGGGAATGCGGTCGAGCAGGCTTTCGATATAGGCGATGCGCTGGGCGACCGGGAAGTTGAGCAGCGGCACGCCGGAAACGACCGAATCGAACACCATGTCGCGCTTGTCGCCGAGCGTGGCATTGAGATTGAAGGCGTCGCCCTCGATCACGTTGACGCCCGGATAGAGTCCGCGCAGATGGCGCACGAAGTCGGTCGAATATTCGACCGCGTAGAGGTTTTCGGGCTTCACGCCCTGGGCCAGGATGGCGCGGGTGATGACCCCGGTGCCGGGCCCGACCTCGAGCACCGGCAGGCCCGATCTCGGATTGACGATCGACGCCATCTTGCGGGCGGTGATGGAACTGGTGGGAACGATCGAGCCGACGGTTTTCGGCTTGTCGATCCAGCCTTTGAAGAACTTCAGCTCGTCGTCGAATTTTTCCGCCAGCGCTTTGCGCAACCCGGGACTACGTGCCATGCGAGCTCTCCTCAATGCTCACCCCCCGATCCGCTACTTAGCAGTTGGGTGGGACAAGGCAAGGCGTCAACCTGGCATAAGGTGTTGACGACGCTTGGGAAGCCGAACGCACGTCGCTCAAAAGCGCGAAGCGGTTTTGCGACAACGACTTGCGTCAACAAGACCTCAGCCTTCGCCGAACGACTCGAAGAAGTCCTTCATGCGGGCGAAAAAGCCGCTCGACTGGGGCGAATTGTCCTTCGAGGAGAGTTGCTCGAACTCTTCCAGCAATTCGCGCTGGCGGCGCGACAGGTTCTGCGGCGTCTCGACCGCCGTCTGGATGTAGAGGTCGCCGACATTGGGCTGGCGCAGCACCGGCATGCCCTTGCCCTTGAGGCGGAACTGGCGGCCGTTCTGCGTGCCTTCCGTCACCTTGACCTTGGTCTGCGTGCCGTCGAGCGTGGTGACCTCGAAGGAGCCGCCAAGCGCTGCCGTCGTCATCGAGATCGGCACCTTGCAGTAGAGATCGGCGCCGTCGCGCTGGAAGAATTCGTGCGGCTTGACCGCCAGGAAGATGTAGAGGTCGCCGGACGGTCCGCCGCGCAGGCCGGCTTCGCCCTCATTGGCCAGCCGGATGCGGGTGCCGTCCTCGATGCCGGCCGGGATGTTGACCGACAGCGAGCGCTCCTCGGTGACGCGGCCCTGTCCGGCGCATTTCGGGCAGGGGTCCTTGATCGTCTGGCCGCGGCCCTGGCATTGCGGGCAGGTGCGTTCGATCGAGAAGAAGCCTTGCGTGGCGCGCACCTTGCCGTGGCCGTGGCACATCGAACAGGTCACCGGCTGCGTGCCGGGCTTGGCGCCGCTGCCGGAGCATTCCGAGCACGAGATTGAAGCCGGCACCCGAATCTGCGCCGTCTTGCCGCAAAAGGCTTCTTCCAGCGTGATTTCCATGTTGTAGCGCAGGTCGGCACCGCGTTCGCGGCCGCCGGAGGAGCGGCGCTGGCGGCCGCCCATCATGTCGCCGAAGATATCCTCGAAGATGTCGGCGAAGCCGCCGGCGCCGAAACCATGCGCGGCTCCGTTCATGCCGCCCTGCTCGAAGGCGGCATGGCCGAAACGGTCATAGGCGGCGCGCTTCTGCGGGTCCTTCAGCGTCTCGTAGGCTTCGTTGATTTCCTTGAACTTGTGCTCGCAGGCGCCGTCACCCGGGTTGCGGTCGGGATGGAACTGCATGGCGAGCTTACGGAAAGCGCTCTTGAGTTCCTTGTCGTCGGCGCCTTTTTGCACGCCCAGCGTTTCGTAGAAATCAGCTTTCATTTTTTCCCGCTGTCCGGATGCTCAATGTCTTCAAGCATTGTTGGCGACGTTTGCCGGCACGTTCTTGGATTTAGGAGCGATGTTTCCCGGATGCTAGTACCAGGCCGGCGCCGCTCCGGGTTTTTCTGTCACTTTTTCGACTGGGGTTGCAAAAAAGCCCGGCCTTGCGCCGGGCTTTTCGCATGATCCGCCGTCAGCCGGCTCAGGCCGACTTCTTCTTGTCGTCGTCTTCGTCGATTTCCTCGAAGTCGGCGTCGACCACGTCCGAATCCTTGGCGGCATCCGCCTTGGCGTCGGCTTCGGCCGCTTCCTTCTGCGAGGCCTCGTACATGGCCTGGCCGAGCTTCATCGAAGCTTCGGCAAGCGACTGCGACTTGGCCTCGATATCGGCCGGGTCGTCGCCTTCGGCCGCGGCCTTCAGCGCGGCGATGGCGTCGGCGATCGCGGTGCGGTCAGCCTCCGAGACCTTGTCGCCATAGTCCTTGAGCGACTTCTCGGAAGAATGCACCAGCGCTTCGGCCTGATTGCGCGCCTCGACGAGGGCACGGCGCTTCTTGTCCGCGTCGGCATTGGCCTCGGCGTCCTTCACCATCTTCTCGATGTCGGCGTCGGACAGGCCGCCGGAAGCCTGGATGCGGATCTGGTGCTCCTTGCCGGTGCCCTTGTCCTTGGCCGAGACGTTGACGATGCCGTTGGCGTCGATGTCGAAAGTGACCTCGATCTGCGGCACGCCGCGCGGGGCCGGCGGGATGCCGACCAGGTCGAACTGGCCGAGCATCTTGTTGTCGGCCGCCATTTCGCGCTCGCCCTGGAAGACCCGGATCGTCACCGCCGACTGCGAATCCTCGGCGGTCGAGAAGGTCTGGCTCTTCTTGGTCGGGATCGTGGTGTTGCGCTCGATCAGCCTGGTGAACACGCCACCCAGCGTCTCGATGCCCAGCGACAGCGGCGTCACGTCGAGCAGCAGAACGTCCTTGACGTCGCCCTGCAGCACGCCGGCCTGGATGGCCGCGCCGAGAGCGACGACCTCGTCCGGGTTGACGCCCTTATGCGGCTCCTTGCCGAAGAACTGCTTCACGATCTCCTGGATCTTGGGCATGCGGGTCATGCCGCCGACCAGCACCACTTCGTCGATCTCGCCGGCCTTCAGGCCGGCATCCTTGAGCGCCGCCTTGCAGGGCTCGATCGTGCGCTGCACGAGGTCCTCGACCAGGCTTTCGAACTTCGCCCGGGTGAGCTTCATCGTCAGGTGCTTCGGGCCGCTGGCGTCGGCGGTGATGAAGGGCAGGTTGATTTCGGTCTGCGTCGTTGACGACAGCTCGATCTTGGCCTTTTCCGCGGCTTCCTTGAGGCGCTGCAGGGCAAGCTTGTCGTTCTTCAGGTCGATGCCCTGTTCCTTCTTGAACTCGGCCGCCAGATACTCGACGAGCCGCATGTCGAAGTCCTCGCCGCCAAGGAAGGTGTCGCCGTTGGTCGACTTCACCTCGAAGACGCCATCGCCGATTTCCAGCACGGAAATATCGAAGGTGCCGCCGCCAAGGTCATAGACGGCGATCGTCTTGCCGTCCTTCTTCTCCAGGCCATAGGCGAGCGCCGCGGCCGTCGGCTCGTTGATGATGCGCAGCACCTCAAGGCCGGCGATCCTGCCGGCGTCCTTGGTCGCCTGGCGCTGGGCGTCGTTGAAATAGGCCGGAACGGTGATGACCGCCTTCTCGACCTTCTCGCCGAGATAGGCTTCCGCCGTCTCCTTCATCTTCTGCAGGATCATGGCCGAGATCTGGCTGGGCGACTGCTTCTTGCCGCCGGCCTCGACCCACGCGTCGCCATTGTCGCCCTTGACGATCTTGTAGGGGACAAGTTTCTTGTCCTTTTCCGTCACCGGGTCGTCATAGCGGCGGCCGATCAGACGCTTGACCGCGAAGATGGTGTTTTCCGGATTGGTGACCGCCTGGCGCTTGGCCGGCTGGCCGACGAGACGTTCGCCGTCATTCGAGATGGCGACGATGGAAGGCGTCGTGCGCGCGCCCTCAGCGTTCTCGATCACCTTGGGGTCCTTGCCATCCATGATGGCGATACAGGAATTGGTAGTGCCGAGATCGATACCGATAACTTTTGCCATTGTTCTAGTCTCTCCTCTAAGCAGGCTCTCAGGACCCTTCAAAAGGCGTTCCGACGAAAGCCCCTGTTCACAAGAAATCCCATCGCGGTCCCCGCTTTTCGAGGCCGGACGGCTGGCGCGTATATAAGAACAGGCGACACAAGGCGCAAGCATTCTGCGCAAGGTGTCCGTCGTCTCGACGCGGGCCGGAAGGCGAGCTGCCGCGCCTTACGGCAGGACCGGCGCGAGATCGCGCTATCGCATTGTTCCGGATCGCTTTTTTGAAACAGGCGCGGTCGACGACGCGCGGATAGGCCTTCCGGGCAGGGCAAGGCTTGCCCTGGCGGGCGTGACTTTCGGTCGCGAAAGAGCCCGAAATCCGCGTTGCCGCCATGGGTTCGGCACCTGGCGACGAGATTTGAAGAGCGCCCGGCGCCCTGGCAAAAGCCCTGCCGGTCCACGCGCCCGGCAGGGTGTTCCGGGCTTAGAGCCCGTTGTCCTTGAGAATCTTGGCGGCGTTGTCCTTGGTGACCTTTTCCGTCGGCAGCGTGATGGTCTTCTCGACCTTCTCGCCGTTCAGGAACTTGATCGCCTGGCGCAGGCCCTCGGCGCCCGGCGTGACATAGGTGAAGGTCGCCGTCAGCTCGCCCTTGTTCACCATCTGCACGCCTTCGTTGGGCAGGCCGTCGATGCCGATGAACTTGATGTCCTTTTCGCGCCCGACGTCCTTGGCCGCGAGATAGGCGCCATAGGCCATCGGGTCGTTGTGGCCGTAGACCAGGTCGATCTTCTCGTTGGTCTTCAGCGCGTTGGCCATGATGTTGTAGGCCTGGTCCTGCTTCCAGTCGCCCGACTGCTGGTCGAGCAGGTACTTGATGCCCGGTTCCTTGTCGGTGAATTCATGGAAGCCGTCATGGCGGTCATGCGCCGGCTGCGTTCCCATGCCGCCCCAGATCTCGACGACATTGCCGGCGGCCTTGCCCTTGCCGCCGAGGAGCTCGACGGCGTATTCGCCCGCGGCGCGGCCGATCAGCGCGTTGTCGCCGCCGACGAACTGCGTGTAATCCTTGGTGTCGACATTGCGGTCGAGCACGAAGACCGGGATCTTGGCGTCGATCGCCTGCTGCACCACGCCGGTGAGGCCGGCCGATTCCTTCGGCGACACCAGCAGCGCGTCGACCTCCTGGCGGATCAGGTTCTCGACATCGGCGACCTGCTTTTCGGTCTTGTCCTCGCCGTCGGTGATGATCAGCTCGACGTCCGGGTGCTTGGCGGCCTCCGCGATGATGTCTTTGTTGAACTGGGCGCGCCAGGGCTCGATGGTCGTCACCTGCGAGAAGCCGATCTTCCACTTCTTGTCCTGGGCAAAGGCATGGTTGCCGGACAAGATTGCGGTGGTCGTCAGAAGTGCCGCCGCGAAAGTGGCGAGCTTCAGCATATCACGTCGTTTCATGGTCCTGTTTCCTCCGGATTATAGAGACGAGGTCTCCTGTGACGGTCGCTTGGCCGCGGCCGTTTCCTTTTGCGCCGCCCGTCCGTTGGGCAGGCGCAGATAGCTGAGAAGGTCGCCGGCGTTGCGCTCCTGCACGAGCACGGTGCCGATGATGATCGCTCCCTTCAGCACCAGCTGAAGGTTGGAATTGATGTTGTGCAGCTGCAGGATGTTGGACAGCAGCCCGAAGATCAGCACGCCGCAGAAGGTGCCGATCAGGCTGCCGCGCCCGCCCATCAGGCTGGTGCCGCCGATGACCACGGCGGCGATGGCGTCGAGCTCGAGCCCCGCGCCGGCATCGGGCTTGCCTTGCCGGTATTGCGCGACGTAGAGCACCGCCGCGATGCCGGCGAGCAGGCCGGACACCGCATAAGTGGCGATCTTGACGCGCCCGGCGGCGATGCCCGAAAGCCGCGCGGCCTCCTCATTGCCGCCGATGGCGTAGACATAGCGACCGAAGGGCGTGAAGCGCAGCACCGCGCCGTAGATCACGATCGCGCCGAGGAAGAACAGGCCCGGCATCGGCACGACGCCGAACACCAGCGAACGCAGGATCTCGAATTCGGCGGTGGCGTTGGAGCCGGTGTAGACCGGCAGCACCGCATTGTTCTGGCCGGCGGTCAGCCTGGCGATGCCGAGCGCCGTCACCATCATCGCCAGCGTGACGATGAAGGGCTGCAGCCGCCCGGCGACGATGATGAAGCCGTTGATGGTGCCGAACAGAAGGCCGACGCAAGGCGCCATCAGAAGCACGCCGAGCACACCGAACTTGGTCTCGACCTGCGGCAGCAGGTACCACAGCGAAAGGCAGCATAGGATGACGCCGACCACGCCCGGGATGACCAGCCCGCGCGCCTTGTCCAGCCGCACCTCGCGGCCGGCTTCGGCGCCGGCGCGGGATTTCTCGATGTTGAGCAGGATGAAGCGGGTGACGAGCGCGCCGAGGCACAAGGCGACCAGCGCGGTTGTCGGCACGCCGAGCGCCGCCGACGGCGTGACGCCCGGCACCGTCAGCAGCATGGCGCAGACGACCGAGCAGATCGCCATCAGCGAGCCGACGGAAAGATCGATGCCGCCGGTCAGGATCACCGCCGTCATGCCGGTGGCGATGAGGCCGGTGGTCGACACCTGGCGCAGCACGTCGAGCAGGTTGCCGTAGGACAAAAAGATGTTGTTGCCCTTGGAGCTGATCGGCGAGCCGAACACGCCGATCAGGAAGATGGCGATCAGCCCCCAGTAAAGCTTGGTGCGGGAGAGAAGGCTGATGAGGTTCATGCGGCGGATCTCGCTGTGCGTCTCGGCGCGGCGAGCCGCATGATCGCTTCCTCGCTGGCTTCGGCGCGGGACAGGATGCCGCGCTGGCGGCCCTCCGCCATGACCAGGATGCGGTCGGCGAGATGCAGAAGCTCCGGCAGTTCGGAGCTGATCACGGCAATCGCCAAACCGTCGCTGGCGAGCTTGAAGATGAGGTCGTAGATTTCGCGCTTGGCGCCGACATCGATGCCGCGCGTCGGCTCGTCGAGCAGAAGCACGCGCGGCCGCGTCGCCAGCCATTTGCCGATCACCACCTTCTGCTGGTTGCCGCCCGACAGCGTGCCGGCGGCCTGCTCGATGCTTTCGCAGCGTATGCCGAGCGCACTGACTGCCTCTCGCGCAAGGCCTTGCTCGCCTGAGCGCGAGCGCAAGCCGAAGCGCGCCAGCGCGCCGACCAGGGGCAGGGCGACATTGTCGGTGATCGAGGCCTGAAGATGCAGGCCTTGCGTCTTGCGGTCCTCGGTCACCAGAGCGATGCCGAGCCGGCGGGCCTCGCGCGGCGAGCCGATCTCGACCGGCGCGCCGTCGAGCCGGATCTCGCCGCCGGTGCGGCCGCCGCTGGAGCCGAAGATCGCTTCCAGGATCTCGGTGCGGCCGGAACCCAGCAGCCCGCCGATGCCGAGGATCTCGCCGGCTGCAAGGTCGAAGCCGACGCCGTCGATCACCGTGCGCCAGCCATGCCGGTCGGGCTTCGATAGCGACAGGTCCCTGACCGAGAGCACCACCTTGTCGCCGGGGCCGCCTTCGTGACCGGAGGTAGCGAGGAGGTCGCGCCCGACCATGGCGGAGATGATGGCGTCTTCGCCCAGCCCCGCCATGTCGTCAGTCATCACATGGCGCCCGTCGCGCAGCACCGTCACCCGGCTGGCCAGGTGCATCACCTCGTCGATGCGGTGCGAGATATAGACGATCGCGACGCCGCTCGCCGCAAGCTGGCCGATGATGCGGAACAGCCGCTCGCACTCGGCCGGCGACAGCGCCGAGGTCGGCTCGTCCATGATCAGGATGCGTGCCGATTTCGACAGCGCCTTGGCGATCTCCACCAGCTGCTGCTCGCCGACCCTGAGCGTGCCGACCCGCGCTTCCGGATCGAGCTCGATGCCCAGCCGCCGCAGCAGAGCGCTGGCTGCGCGGCTGCTCGCCTTGCGGTCGACGACCAGCCCGGCGATCAGCTTTTCGCGGCCGAGGAAGATATTGTCGGCGACACTGAGCTCGGGGACGAGGTTGAGCTCCTGGTGGATGATGGCGATGCCGGCGTCCTCGGCGTCGCGGACACCGGTGAAACGCACCGGCTGGCCATCGATAGCCACGGCGCCTTCGTAATCGGTATAGACGCCGGAGAGGATCTTCATCAGCGTCGACTTGCCGGCGCCGTTCTCGCCCATCAGCGCATGCACCTCGCCGGGCCTGAGGTCCAGGCTCACATCGGACAGCGCGGCGATGCCGCCAAATCGCTTGGAAATGCCGGTCGCGCTCAGGACGACGGCGGGACCGTCGGCGGTCGCGTTGCCAGTCGTGATGGAATCAGCGCGCTGCATGGCAAAAGGACGGCCTCCCTCCGTCGTCTTCAACTGTCCGAACGCTAATCTAAACGTTTCGAATATGTCAAGCGCCTATCTCCTCACTGAGGATTGATGCATTTCAATTCTTGCGAAAAACACCGAGTTTACGTAGGTTTAGCCAAATAGGGGCGGCTAAACGTTTCGAAAATGACGGTGTCAGGGCGGAAAAATCAGCGGAAATCCACGGCGCCGACCATGCTGCATGTGGCGGAAGCGGCGCGTGTGTCCGTGGCCACGGTGTCGGCATTGCTCAACGGCACCGCCACCGTCAGTCCGGAGCTTACCCGGCGCATCGAGCAGGCGATCCGCGACATCGGCTACAAGCGCAATGCCATTGCCCGCAGCCTCAAGATGGGCACCACGCGGACCATCGGGCTCACGGTGCCGCACATCACCAACCCGTTCTTCACCGATGTCGTCTCGGTCATCCAGCAGGCGTTCGACCGCGCCGGCTATGCCGTCATGCTGTGCTGCACGGACGAGGATCTGAACACGCAGGACGAGCAGATACGCCTGCTGCTCGACCGCATGGTCGACGGGCTGATCGTGGCGCGCGTCGGCGACGGCGGCATTTTGAAGAGCATCGTCGAGGACGCCAACGTGCCGGTGGTGCTGCTCGACCGTCTCTGCGAAGGCGTCGACACCGACGCGGTGGTGCTGGACAACCAGCGCGCCGTGTTCGACGCCGTCACCTATCTGATCCATCTTGGCCACCGGCGCATCGGCTACATCACCGGCACCTCCGACATATCGCCCATGCATGACCGCATGATCGGCTACCGCGAGGCGCTGCAGGCCGCCGGCCTGCCGGTGGCTGAGGAGCTCGTTCGCTCCGGCAATTTCCACGAGATCGACGGCTACAACGCCACCATGCAGCTTTTGTCGCTGCACGACCGGCCAAGCGCGATCTTCTCGGCCAACAACCCGATGGTGATCGGCACCATGAAGGCGATCCGCGACATCGGCCTATCCTGCCCCGAGGACATCTCGGTCGCCTGTTTCGACGATTTTCCCTGGTCGGACGTGTTCGTGCCCCAGCTGACCACCGTGGCACAGCCCGTGCAGGCGATCGGCGAGCAGGCGGCGAACCTTCTGCTCGACCGGCTGGCCGGCAACCGCGACGCGCTGCCGCGCAAGCTCGTCCTCAAGGGCCGGCTGATGATCCGCAATTCCTGCCGGCCGCTGGGCGCGGTCGCGCAGACCGTCAGCGCGTAAATCCGAAGGCGGTCTCGCAAAGCAGCTGCAGCTTGGGGAAGATGTGTTTGCCGCCGGTGATCACGCGGGTGCCTTTGCCGATCACGGTCTTGGGGTCCGCTTTCAGCACCGTGCCGCCGGCCTCCTCGACCAGCAGCATGCCGGCCAGGCAGTCCCAGGCATTCATGTGCTCCTCGACATAGCCGAGCAGCCGGCCCGAGGCCGCATAGGCAAGCATCAGCGCGCCCGAGGCATTGCGGTAGAAGACACCGCCCTCCCCCAATATCAGGATGATGAGCACGACGACGTTCTTGGTCGAAGCGCGGTTGGAGAGCCCGGTCCCGACCGAACCTTCCGAAAGCGAGGTGGCATCGCTGGCCTTGATCGGCTTGCCGTTGAGGAAGGCGCCGCCGCCGAGCCGGCCGTAGAAGGTCTCGTCGGTCGAAGGCTCATGGATGACGCCGACCTCTGTCTCGCCATCCCTGGCGCAGGCGATCACCACGCACCAGGCGGGAATGCCACGCACGAAATTGGCGGTGCCGTCGATTGGGTCGATCACCCAGATATGACCGGTTGTTCCGGCCACGGCCGCGTGCTCCTCGCCGACGATGCCGTCTTGCGGATAGGCCTTGGCGATCGCCGCGCGGATGAACAGCTCGACCTCGCGGTCGCCTTCGGAAACCAGGTCCTGGTGGCCCTTGCTCTCGACGGTCAGATTGTCGAGGTCGCGAAAATATTTCAGTCCAAGCTCGCCGGCGCGCCGCGCCAGGTCGATGGCAAAATGCATGCGGTCGTCGAGGTCGTGGGTCACGGGGAACTCTTTGTTGAGGAAAGGTCCTCCCCGCCCTTAGCAGACCGGCGTGTCATTCAAAAGCGGCCCTCTTAGGCCGCCTTCGACATCGATTTGTGCACGTCGGCGAGGATTTCGAAGGAACGCACGCGCGCCGCGTGATCGAAGCACTGCGCCGTCACCATCAATTCGTCGGCGCCGGTGCGGCGGATGAAGGCGTCGACGCCCTGGCGCACCGTTTCCGGCGAACCGACGACGGCGCAGGACAGCGCCTGGGCAAGCATGGTCTTCGCGACGGAATCGAGATCGCGGTCGTAATTCTCGACCGGCGGCGGCAACTGGCCGGGCCGCCCGCTGCGCAGATTGACGAAAGCCTGCTGCAGCGAGCTGAACAGAAGCTTCGCTTCGGCGTCGGTCGGCGCGGCAAAGACGTTGAGGCCGAGCATGACATAGGGCTTGTCGAGCTGCGCCGAGGGCTGGAACCGCGTGCGATAAACCTCCAGCGCATGGTCGAGCTCGGCCGGCGCGAAATGCGAGGCGAAGGCGTAAGGCAGGCCGAGAAGTGCCGCGAGCTGCGCGCCATAGAGGCTGGAGCCGAGGATCCAGACCGGCACGGTCTGGCCTTCGCCGGGCACCGCGCGAATGCGCTGGCCTTCCTCGGCCGGCTGGAAATAGCCCATCAGCTCGACCACGTCCTGCGGGAAGTTATCGGTGGACTCCAGGTTGCGGCGCAGCGCTCGCGCGGTCAGCATGTCGGTGCCCGGCGCGCGGCCGAGACCGAGGTCGATGCGGCCGGGAAAAAGCGCGGCCAGCGTGCCGAACTGCTCCGCGATCACCAGTGGCGCATGGTTGGGAAGCATGATGCCGCCGGCGCCGACGCGGATCGACTTGGTGCCGCCGGCGACATGCGCGATCACGACGGACGTCGCGGCGCTTGCAATGCCCGGCATGTTGTGGTGCTCGGCCAGCCAGTAACGCTTGTAGCCCAGCCGCTCGGTATGGCGGGCAAGGTCGAGCGAATTGGCGAGCGACTGCGTTGCGGTGCTGCCTTGCGTGATCGGCGACAGGTCGAGAACCGAAAGGTCCGTCATTGGTCAAATCTCCACGATGCGTTTTTCCCGCAGCCTCGCCTCGAAGGCGGCGCGGTCGGGAATGACGATGGCGAGCTGGTTCTCCAGCACGTCGGCGAGTTCGGCGGCCGTCGCGATCTCGCGCTGCTCGCTGCGGCCGCCGGCATGATGCGTCGACAGCCGGTTGTTGCGCAGCGCATAGCGCCGGCCGGGCAAGGCGAGCGCGGCCACCAGCGTGGTCAGGAAATGCGAGCTCGGATGCGTCGACAGGAAATGGCTGGCGACCCGGTAATCGACCTCATAGGCTTGGCTCATGTCGAAGCGGTAGAGCGTGGGCCAATCACCGCCGATATTGGCCTGCAGGCGGAAACGGTCGCCGGTTCCGACGACGCGGAAGGCCTCGTGCGGCGTCTGCTGCTCGAGGCCCGGCTCCAGCAGCAACGGCGCCGTCAGCGTCAGGCCGCCGAAGCCGACATCGGCGATATAGGCACGGCCGCCAAGCTCGATGCGCAGCAGCATATGGCTGCGCGCCGTAATCGCGTCATCAGGCTGGCCCCAGAGCACGCGGGCGGCGAGCCCGCCGACGGTGAAGCCCAGCGCGTCAAGCGCATGCATGAAGACCAGATTATGCTCGAAGCAATAGCCGCCGCGGCCCTGGCTAAAAATCTTGTCCTGCAGCGAAGCGATGTCCAGGCCGACCGAAACGCCCATCAAGGCGTCGATGTTCTCGAACGGGATCGCCCGCGGGTGGACGGCGTGCAGCTCCTGCAGCGTGGCGAGCGAAACGTCGGTTGGCCCGTCATAGCCTATGCGGGCGAAATAGCCATCGAGATCGAAGTCGCTCATACAGGCAGGATCCGGCTTGACCGGACCGATATAGGCACTCGCCGGCGGTGCCGCAAACAATGTGCGAGGTTTGAGATTATGCCGGGGTTTCAGGGCGCGGATTTATGATTGTTCTCGGTCGCTTCCTCGTCCACGGCCATGGACTGCTGCGCCGCGAGGAAGTTGCCGACATGGCTCAAGCCCTCGAAATGGTCGCAGAAGACCTTGATCACGACCAATAGCGGCACCGCCATCAGCGCGCCGACGAAGCCCCATAGCCAAGACCAGAAGGCAATGGCGATGAAGATCGCCACCGCGTTGATCTCGAGGCGTCGCCCGACCACCATCGGCGTCACGAACTGGCCTTCGACGATGTCGCACAACACCACGAAAGCCGGCGCCAGCAGCGCATAGGCGATCGTGTCGAAGCTGATCAGCGCGATGATAGCGACGAGCAGGACGGTCATCAGCGCGCCGACATAGGGCAGGAAATTGAGCAATGCCGCCGCCGCGCCCCAGACTAGCGGGGTGGGCATGCCGAGCCCCCAGAGGCCCAGCCCGATCACCGTGCCGAGACCCGCATTGATGAGGGAGACCGTAAGCAGATAGTGCGAGATCTCGCGCTCGACGTCATAGACGACGCGCAACGCCCGCTTCTTCTGGGTCATGCTGGTGAAGGACTGGACGATCTTCTCGTAGAACAGCGTGCCCGAGGCGAGCAGGAACAGCGACAGCACGAAGACGATGGTGATCGAGGTGCCGGCTTCCAGGATATTGCTGGCCGCCGTGGACAGGATGCCGGAAGGCGCCACCGCGACCCGCTGCACGCCTGGCTCCTGCGAGGTCTCGGTCAGCGCTTCCAGCTGATGCGCGAGATCCATCACCCGCTCGAGCGGCCGCTTGAATGGTGCCAGCCGCTCGGTGAGCTGCTGGCCGATCGAATAGCTGTTGTTGATGAGGTCGATGACCGGACCGCTGAGCAGATAGCCCGCGACGACGAAAACAAAGATGGAAAGCAGCACCAGCAACGTCGCCGAAACCACCTCCGGTACGCCGTGCTTGCGCAGGAAGCGCACGATCGGCGTCAGCGTCAGCGCCAGCAGGAAGGCGAGGATCACCGGCATAAAGAAATCACGGGCGAAGTAGAGCGCCGCGATCGTCAGCAGAATGAAAATCCCGATCACCAGCGACCGCGTCAAGCGCATGCCCGCCCGGGCGTCGGCACGCGGATCAGGGCTTTCGGCAACGCGCGCGCCCGAAGCGATCGGTTCGGCTTTCATCGGTTCCCCTTGCAGCCCGCCACCCAACAATGAATGCATGGCAGGCTTGTGCCGAAACGCGGGAGTTCCGGGCAGGTTCCATGAGCCGGCTTTCGCCGGCATCGCTCATGCGGTCGCGCTATTACATGACGTGTAATTGAGCCGCCGCGCCGGCCGGGCCTAATACGGGGCAGGCTTTCGCGACGACAGATCGAGCCGCAAACCGTCGCCGCCCAGGAACTGCGTGTCGAGTGCATGTTCCCGGCCGATGAGGCAACCGAGACGCTCCATGCCGAAATGATGGCCGTCGGCGCCGGGCATCCAGAGGCCTAGCGCATTTCACCGTTTCACGGAAACGGCGAACCGCTCTATCTCTTTGTTTCTACGCAATTCCGGACGGAAAACCGCTCACACTTTGCCTGGAATTGCTCTGGCATCTGGAGACCGGCTTCGACTGCCGCTCAGGCGACCGGCGCCAGGATGGCGGGCGCGGCCTTCGCCGTTTCCTCGCGCACGATCGGCGCCACCCTGGTGCCGTAGAGCTCGATCGCCTTCATGATCTTGGCGTGCGGCATGGTGCCGATCGCCATCTGCAGCAGGAAGCGGTCGTTGCCGAAGATCTTGTGCTGGGCGACGATCTTTTCAGCCACAGCTTCAGGATTGCCGACGAACAGCGCGCCGTTGGGTCCGCGTGCCTGGTCGAAATGGGCGCGCGAGGTTGGGCCCCAGCCGCGCTCGCGGCCGATGCGGTTCATTACTTCTGCCTGCGGTCCGTAGAAATCGTCGGCCGCCTGTTCGGTCGTCTCGGCGATGAAGCCGTGCACGTTGATGCTGGTGGCAAGCGTTGCCGGGTCGGTGCCGGCGCGCCGCGCCGCCTCGCGATAGATATCGAACAGCGGCGCGAAACGCGCCGGCTCGCCGCCGATGATGGCCAGGGCCAGCGGCAGGCCGAGCACGCCGGCGCGGGCGGCGGATTGCGGCGTGCCGCCGATGGCGATCCAGATCGGCAGTTTTTCCTGCAACGGTCGCGGATAGACGCCGCGGCCGTTGATCGGCGCGCGCAGCTTGCCCTGCCACGTCACGGTCACCTGGTCGCGGATGGCGAGCAACAGGTCGAGCTTCTCGGCGAAGAGCTCGTCATAGTCCTCGAGATTGTAGCCGAACAGCGGGAAGGATTCGATGAAGGAGCCGCGTCCGGCCATGATCTCGGCGCGGCCGCCGGACAGGAGGTCGAGCGTCGCGAATTGCTGGAAGACGCGCACCGGATCGTCGGAGGAAAGCACCGTGACCGCGCTGGTCAGGCGGATGCGCTTCGTGCGCTCGGCCGCCGCGGCCAGCGCCACGACCGGCGCCGAGGCGGCATAGTCGGGGCGGTGATGCTCGCCGAGGCCGAACACGTCGAGGCCGACCTGGTCGGCCAGCTCGATTTCCTCGATGAGGTTGCGCAGCCGCTCATGCGGACCGATCGCGCCGACACCCGGCTCCGGGCTGACATCGGCGAAAGTGTAGAGACCGAGTTCCATCTGGTTTTATCCTGAGGTGTTCATATGGGTGTTGCTTGTCGGCATTAGAGGTAGCCATCTACCGTTCTGCCCGCCAGAGGTGCGATCTGTGAACAGTGCATCGCGCGCTGCCGAGCCGTATCCCTGCGGCAACAAGCCCGGATTTTTCATGGCTGGTATACCGTTTTGGCGCTTGAACTTGCCGCTTTCACGCGTATGTAAGCGTCGCGAATAGACTGCAGGGAAGTGCACTTGGCGATCTACAGGGAAAAAGACATTTTCGAGCGGCGCAATGCCGCGAACGAGGCAAAGAAGGCGCTGCTCGAGCGCTTCAAGGCAAAACCGGCGGCGGATGATCCGACAGTGCTGGCTCGCCAGGCCGAACGCAAGGCTATCCTTGAGGCCCGCGCCATCCGCGAGGCGGAAAAGGCAAGGCTGAAGCAGGAAAAGCTGGCGCGCGAAGCGGCCCAGAAGGCCGAGCGCGAGGCGATTGCTGAAGCGGCGCGTCTTGCGGCGGAAGCCGCGGCGGCCGAAGAGGCCAAACGCCGCGAGGCCGAGGACTCCGAGCGCATCGCTTTCGAACTTGCCGATGAGGCCGCGCGCAAGGCCAAGCGTGACGCACGCTACGCCGCTCGCAAGGCACGCGTCGGCCGCACGCCTCCGGGCTTCTCCGCCCGCTAGAGCAATTCCAGGAAAATGGTTCAGGGTCGCCGAGAGCGGCCCTGAACGCGTTTGTGCTGCGGATAACGACCTAATGCATGTCGCGCAAAAGTGACCTCGGTTTTGCGACAACGACATGCATCAAGCAACGACCTAATGCATGTCGCGCAAAAGTGCGCAGCGGTTTTGCGATAACGACATGCATGAAAACAAAGGCTTAAAAGCGCGTCGCCTGAATCCGCTTCAGCGCGACGCGCTTTAGGCGACCAGCTTCAGCCCGACGATGCCGCAGACGATCAGGCCGATACAGGCGAGCCGGACAATCGTCGCCGGCTCGCCGAGCAGCCAGATGCCGAGCAGCGCCGTGCCGACGGTGCCGATGCCGGTCCACACCGCGTAGGCCGTGCCGACGGGCAGCGTCTTCAGCGCCAGCCCAAGCAGGCCGAGGCTGACGATCATCGAGGCAAGAGTGAGAAGGGTCGGCAGTGGCTTCGAAAAGCCGTCGGTATATTTGAGGCCGATCGCCCAGCCGATCTCGAACAGGCCGGCGAAGAAAAGAAGAATCCAGGACATCGAAGACACTCCGTCATTCCAGCATCGCTTGAGACGCTTGGTGGCGGGTCGTCCCGGCCGGTTTCGGGGAAGCGAGGTCGTCCTCGCCCTTTGATATGGGGTGGCCTGTTTCCCGATCAACAAAACACCGGCAGCATTGTCATGCCGCCGGTTCAAAGTCTGCATTGAGCCGGATCGACCGAATTTGGCCGCTTACTTTTCCTTTATGCGCATCGCCTTGACCGGTGGCGCCTTCGGCGCCGGGGCCGCGGCGGGCTTCTTGGCGTCCTTCTTCGGCTTGCGGGCTTCCTTGCCCGCCTTCATCGCACCTTTAGCCATGATTCGCTCCTCCGATTGTGGACGTGCGAGTGAAACAAGAGAAATGCCGGACCGCAAGAGGCGGCGTCTCGCTTGCGAAGCCGTCCAGCCGGATGTCAACCGGTTTCCCGACGCCATGCTCGCTCGATCGGGCTGTGGTAGCTTGAACTTCGGACTGCCGGGCGCATTGTCTGTGGACTTTCGCCTGGGCGGGCATCAAGCTCGGGCGCGCCGGGAGATCGAATGGCAGGACATAGCGGGTCAAGACGAGTGATCTATGCCGCGCTCGCCGGCAATTTGGCGATCGCGCTGACCAAATTCGCGGCGGCGGCCTTCACCGGTTCGTCCGCCATGCTGTCGGAAGGTGTGCATTCGCTGGTCGACACCGGTAATGGCGGGCTCCTGCTCTATGGCATGCACCGCGCCGCGCGGCCGCCCGACCGCACCCACCCGCTCGGCCACGGACGCGAGCTCTATTTCTGGAGCTTCATCGTGGCGCTTCTGGTGTTCGCGCTCGGCGCCGGCGTCTCCTTCTATGAAGGCGTCATCCATATCATGGCGCCCGAACCGGTCGTCAATGCCAAGGTCAACTACGTCGTGCTTGCCCTCTCCTTCGTCTTCGAGGGCAGCTCATGGCTGGTGGCGCTGAAGGAGTTCCGGCAGCAGAAGGGCCGCCAAGGCTGGTTCGAAGCCGTACGCCGCAGCAAGGATCCGAGCGTCTACACGGTGCTGTTCGAGGACAGCGCCGCGCTGCTTGGCCTTGTCGTCGCCTTCGCCGGCATCCTGTCGGCCGAGCTTCTGGAAATCCCCGAGCTCGACGGCGTCGGCTCGATCGGCATCGCCATCATCCTCGGCGCCACGGCCATCTTCCTGGCGCGCGAGAGCAAGGGCTTGCTGCTGGGTGAACCTGCCTCGCCCGAAGTGCAGAAGAAGGTGCTGGCGATCGTCCAGGAGGATCCGGCCGTCCAGCGGGCGAACGGAATTCTGAGCGTCCATATCGGGCCGGAGGAAATCGTCGCGGGTTTGAGCATCGAATTCGAGGATCATCTCACGGCTCCCGAGATCGAGGCCTGCGTCGAGCGCCTGGAAGCAAGGCTGAAGCAGGAAATGCCGCAGATATCCAGGCTCTTCGTCAAGCCGCAAACGACTGGCACATGGGAGCAGCGGCGCGAGGCCATCGCCGAGGCTTCGGACGAAAGCTAGGTTCAACGCAACGAACTTCGTGAGGAGGAAAGCTGATGAAGATCGACGGCGGATGTCATTGCGGCGCGATCGCCTATGAGGCGGAGGTCGATCCGCAAAAGACCTCGATCTGCCACTGCACCGACTGCCAGCAGCTGACCGGCACGGCCTTTCGGGTGACCGTTCCGGCGCCGGAAAGCGACTACCGGATCACCAGGGGCGCGCCGAAGATCTACATCAAGGTCGTGGCAAGCGGCGCCAGGCGCGCCCAGGCTTTTTGTGCCGACTGCGGCTCGCATCTTTATGCAACGTCGGTCGGCGATGGTCCGAAGATTTATGGGATCAGGGTCGGGACCGCGCGGCAGCGTCAGGACTTGGTTCCCAGACAGCAGAAATGGCACCGGTCGGCTCTGCGCTGGCTTCCGGAATTCGAGGGCATGGCGACGACGGAAGAGCAATAGCGATCGGATCGGCCCGCTGGCGCGGGCCTTGGCGATTGGCCGAATCTTCGGCGCCTTCGTCACCCTTCGGGCTTGACCCGAGGATGACGAAGTGATGGGCGTTCTGACCAATCTCCAAGGTATGCGACCTTGCCAGCGAAAGAAGAATCGCTCGTTCCAACGTCGGCGTCGAGCGACTACTCGTCGCCTTCGACGACGCGCAGCCTGAGTTGGCCGGTCTTGGAATCGGCCACGCGCGCCCCGGCCTCGACCTTGGCCGGCCCGTTGCGCGGCGGCTCGGCCTCGCCCTCGGCAAACTCCAGCGCCTCGATCTTCTGGCCGCGCTTGGTCACTTTCGACGTCGACACCAGGATGTCGTCGATGTCCTTGGTCGCCTGGCCGAAATGCGTCTGCAGCCGGCGCACCCGCTCGTCGACCCGCGCCACATCCTCCATCAGCCGGATGACCTCGCCCTGGATCAGATGCGCCTGCTCGCGCATGCGGGCATCCTTCAGGATCGACTGGATGACCTGGATCGACAGCATCAGCAGCGAGGGCGAGACGATGACGACGCGGGCGCGATGCGCCTTCTGAACCACCGCCTCGAAATTCTCGTGGATTTCGGCGAACACCGATTCCGACGGCACGAACATGAAGGCAGTGTCCTGCGTCTCGCCCTGGATCAGGTATTTTTCGGCGATATCGCGGATATGCACCTCGATGTCGCGCCGAAAAGCCTGCGCCGCCGCCTTCTGCATGTCCGCGCCCTCGGCGGCACGGATGGCGCTCCAGGCTTCGAGCGGGAACTTGGCGTCGACGGCCAGCATCGGCGCGCCGTTGGGCATCCGCACCAGGCAATCGGGCCGGCTGCCATTGCTCAGACTGGCCTGGAACTCGTAGGCGCCGTGCGGCAGGCCGTCGGCGACGATCGCCTCCATGCGCGACTGGCCGAAGGCGCCGCGCGTCTGCTTGTTGGAGAGGATCGCCTGCAACTGCACGACCTGGCCGGCCAAGGACTGGATGTTGCCTTGCGCGGTGTCGATCACCGCCAGCCGCTCTTGCAGCTTGGCCAGGCTCTCATGCGTCGACTTGGTCTGCTCGGCCATGGTCTGGCCGAGACGCCCGGTCATGGCGTCGAGCCGTTGTCCGAGCGACTGGGTGAGCTCGGCCTGCCTCGCCCCAAAAACTTCGGCGATCGCGCCCATGCGCCCCTGCATTTCGGCCTGCGCCTGCATAATGTCGGCCATCCTCGCCTCGGCATCGCGGGCATGGTCGGCGGCTTCGGCGGCCGCCACCGCGCGCGCACCGGCCGCGCGCCACAAGGCGACCACGAGCGCCACGAACAGCGCAAGCAGAAGGATTGCGCCGAAAGCCAGCGCCTGGCCAAGCGTGATGGTCGTGGCGCCAAGCCGCGCGATGGGCTCGGAAAGCATGGAGGTCATGTCGTTCATTTGGGCAGCATAACCGATTCGGCCTTCTGGCACAGATCAAAACGTGAACAAGCCAAAGATGCCCCGGTTGACGCTTTTCGAGCGAGGTCTTAGGTGAGACGCCATGTCGATCAAGCCTCTCATCATCCTTCCCGATCCTGTCCTTCGCCAGGTTTCCGAGCCGGTCGAGCGCGTCGATGCCGATTTGCGCAGGCTGGCCGACGACATGCTCGACACCATGTATGACGCGCCGGGCATCGGCCTTGCGGCGATCCAGGTCGGCGAGCCGCGGCGGCTGCTGGTCATCGACCTCGCCAAGGAAGGCGAGCCGCCGGAGCCGCATGTTTTCATCAATCCGGAAGTGCTCGAAAGTTCCGACCAGCGTTCCGTCTATGAGGAAGGCTGCCTGTCGATCCCAGACTATTATGCCGAGGTCGAGCGCCCGGCCTCGGTGCGGGTGAAGTATCTCGACCGCGACGGCAAGTTGCAGGAGATGCAGGCGGAAGGCCTGATGGCCACCTGCCTGCAGCACGAGATCGACCATCTCAACGGCGTGCTGTTCATCGACCACATCTCGAAGCTGAAGCGCGACATGGTGGTGAGGAAGTTCAAGAAGCTCGCCAAGGACAAGGTGCCGGGCAAGATGGTGGGCTAGGGGCGGTCTGGACCGCGCGAGCACCTGGAACTGCCACGAGACAGGATCGCAGGACGTCATGCCGCTTCGCGTCATCTTCATGGGCACGCCGGATTTTTCCGTGCCGACCTTGCGCGCCATCGCCGAGGCCGGCCACCAGATCGCGGCCGTCTACACGCAGCCGCCGCGCGCCGCCGGCCGGCGCGGGCTGGAATTGACGCCCTCGCCGGTGCAGCGCGAGGCCGAGCGGCTAGGGCTCGAAATGCGCACGCCGACATCGCTGAAAGGCGAGGCCGAGCAGCAGGCCTTCGCCGCCTTGCGGGCCGATGTCGCGGTCGTCGTCGCCTACGGATTGCTGTTGCCGAAAGCCGTTTTGGGCGCACCGAGGCTGGGTTGTCTGAACGGCCACGCCTCGCTTTTGCCACGCTGGCGTGGTGCTGCTCCCATCCAGCGCGCGATCATGGCCGGCGATGCGGAGACCGGCATGATGATCATGCGCATGGAAGAAGGTTTGGACACCGGGCCGGTGGCAATGGTTGAAAAAGTGGCCATCGCACCCAATATGACGGCCGGCGAATTGCACGACCTCCTGATGGTTCAGGGCGCTTCGCTGATGGTTGAGGCGCTCGCCCAGTTGGGGATAAATTGTCTGACATTTACCCAACAGGCGACGGCAGGGGTGACCTACGCCCGAAAGATCGATAAATCGGAGACGCGCGTAGACTGGACGCGGCCTTCTGGCGAAGTCCACGATCACATTCGCGGCCTCTCGCCCTTTCCGGGCGCGTGGTGCGAGGTCGAAATTGGCGGCCGCATGGAGCGGCTGAAACTGCTTCGCTCGACGCTCTCGGAAGGCGTCGGCGAGTCGGGAGGAATTCTCGATGACCGGCTGACGGTCGCCTGCGGGACAGGCGCGGTCCGCCTGGTCGAAGTTCAACGGGCGGGCGGAAAGCCTGCCGCCGCGCAGGAGTTTTTGCGCGGAGCCAAGATCGAAAAAGGAACGAAACTCACATGAGCATGATGTCGATACGCGCGGCGACGCCGCGGGATCGCGAGGCGATCCGCCTCGTCGAAGAGCATGCCTTTGGCCAGCAGGCGGAAGCCGGCCTGGTCGATGCCCTTGTCACCGGCGGCGATGCCGTCGTCGAGTTGGTTGCCGAGGAAGACGGCCAGGTCGTCGGCCATATTCTTTTCTCGCGGCTTTTCGTGCAGAACGGCGCCAAGCAGTTCGCCGCTGTCGCGCTGGCGCCGCTGGCGGTCGAGCCTTCTTTCCACGGCACTGGTATCGGCGGCGCGCTGATCCGCGAGGCGCATGTCCGCCTCAAGGAAGCCGGCGAGACGCTGGCCGTGGTTCTGGGCGATCCGGTCTATTACGGCCGCTTCGGCTACAGCCATGCCCGCGCCGCAGGATTCGAGAGCGAGTACCAGGGCGAGGCGCTGCAGGCGCTGGCCTGGGGCGACGCGCCCGAGACCGGCAAGCTGGTCTACGCTTCAGCCTTCACCGCTTTAGCCGCCTAGGTCAAGGCGAAAGCACAGCTGGCATGCCGCGTTTTCGGCTCGATATCGAATATGACGGCAGCCAGTTCGCCGGCTGGCAGCATCAGGCCGACCAGCCCTCGGTGCAGCAGGCGATCGAGCAGGCGATCGAAAAGTTCTGCGGCGAGGCCGTGAGAATACGTGCCGCCGGCCGCACCGATGCCGGCGTGCACGCCACTGCCCAGGTGGCGCATGTCGACCTGGCCAAAGCGTGGTCGGGCGACAAGGTGCGCGATGCGGTGAACGCCCATCTGCAGGCGGCCGGCGCGCGCGTCGCCGTCCTGAAAGCGGCCGTCGTCGCCGATGGTTTCGACGCGCGCTTTTCGGCCACCGGCCGGCACTATCTCTATCGCATCCTTAATCGCCGGGCGCCGGCGGCGCTGGAAAAGGGCAAGGTCTGGTGGGTGCCGAAGTGCCTCGACGCCGAGGCCATGCATGAGGCTGCCAAGGTGCTCCTCGGTCGGCACGACTTCACCACCTTCCGCTCCACCCAGTGCCAGGCCGAAAGCCCGGTCCGCACGCTTGCACAGCTGGATGTCAGCCGCGTTGGCGATCTGATCGAGGTACGAACCTCGGCGCGCTCCTTCCTGCACAACCAGGTGCGTTCGATGGTCGGCTCCTTGCGGCGCGTCGGCGACGGCTCCTGGGGCGCCGCCGATCTCAAGGCGGCGCTCGAAGCGCGCGACCGCGCCGCCTGCGGCCAGGTTGCTCCGCCCGATGGCTTGTTTCTTGTCGGGGTGGACTATGCGGCGGCAACCCAAGAGCCAAACGCCGCAGCCGAGGATACGGTGACCTAACCGGTCGTGCCGTCCGGTATGTCGATGCCGAGCAGTGCCTGCAAGCCGAACAGGACGAGCAGCGAGGTGATGAACATGCCGACAAAGACGGCTGTGCCCACGGCGGCGCCCTTGCCGATCGATGCATTGGTCATGCGCCAGGTCAGCACCATCGAGAGCGCGAACAGGAACAGCGACACGAGGCTGTTGACGTCGCTGGTCGAAGGCAGGAAGAGCCTGAGCAGCGCCGAGGGCAGCATCAGCCAGGCGATGATCGCCGACGTCCAGTTGGAAGCGACGACATAGTGGACGAAGCGGCCGCCGATGCCGGCGCGCGGCGCGACCAGCGCAAGCGCCACCAGCGGCAGCACCCAGGAGCCGAGATCGACGGTCGCCAGCCGTATCAGCATGCCGAGGCGTCCGGCGAAGGCGTCCGGATCGCCGATCTCATTGGCTATCCCGACCCAGCCGACGATCAGCGCCGGCGCCGCCACGACAATGGCGAAGAAGGAATTCCAGAAACCGTCGGCCGAAAGGTCGAGCAGGCGCAGGCCGTCGGCCTTGCCGAACATCAGCCGCCAGGCGCCGGCCAGCGAAGCATAGGTTTCGTCCGCCGAAAGCATGGTCACGAAAGGCCTTGTCCGAACCAGTCCTCGATGAAGCGTTCGTAGATTTGCGTCAGCGTCTCGAGGTCGGCAAGCGCTACGCGCTCGTCCACCATATGCATGGTCTTGCCGACCAGGCCGAACTCGACCACCGGGCAATAATCCTTGATGAAGCGCGCGTCCGACGTACCGCCGGAGGTGGAGAGCGCCGGCGTCTTGCCGACCACCGCCTTGACCGAGCTGCCCAGCGTATCGATCAGCTTTTCGTCACGCGTGAGGAAGACATGGCTCGGCCGATCGCGCCAGACAAGCTCGTACTCGACCGGCGCCCTCTTGCCCGGCCGGTATTTCTTGCGGCCCGCCGCCTGGTCGAGCCGGTTGTGGATCTCGGCCTGGACCGTCTCCGCATCCCAGCTGTCGTTGAAGCGGATGTTGAAAATGGCCGTCGCCTTGGCCGGGATGACGTTGGTCGCCGGATTGCCGACATCGATCGATGTCACTTCCAGATTGGTCGGCTGGAAATCCTTGGTTCCCTTGTCGAACACCGGATGGAGCAGGGCGTCGACCAGGCTGATGAGCCCGCGCACCGGGTTGTCGGCAAGCTGCGGATAGGCGGCATGGCCCTGGCGTCCGTTGACGGTCACGCTGCCCGACAGCGAACCGCGTCGGCCGATCTTGATCATGTCGCCGAGCGCATCCGGATTGGTCGGTTCGCCGACGATCGAGGCATCCCACTTCTCGCCCTTGGCCGCCGCCCAGTCGAGCAGCTTCGTCGTGCCGTTGATGGCCGGTCCTTCCTCGTCGCCGGTGATCAGCAGCGACACCGAGCCCTTCGGCCCGCCATTCTTCGCGACATGGCGCGCCACCGCCGCGATGAAGCAGGCGATGCCGCCCTTCATGTCGACGGCGCCGCGGCCATACATCTCGCCATTGGCGATTTCGGCGGCGAAGGGCGGATGCGTCCAGGCCGTCTCGTCACCCACCGGAACGACATCGGTATGGCCGGCAAACATCAGATGCGGGCCGTTGCCCGAGCGCCGCGCATAGAGGTTTTCGATGTCCGGCGTGCCGTCTTCCGAGAAGACCGGTCGCTCGACCGAGAAGCCGAGCGGCTTCAGCATATCCTCCAGCGCGGCAAGCGCCCCGCCTTCGGCGGGCGTCACGGAAGGGCAACGGATCAGGGCGGCAAGATTCGCGGCGGGATCGGTCGGCAATGTCATGGGCAAAGCGATAGTCGAAAGCGTTTGTCGTGTCACGATGGCAGATCATCGCCGGTCATGCCGCCGACAATATGGTTTTCGTGGCGTATTAATGCATGTCGCCCGGAAGTGTGGGCAGCGGTTCCGGGAAAACGACATGCATAATAGCAAGTGGCGGGCCAAGCGAGGACGAATGCATGGCCAGTGAAACAAGCACCATCGCGATAGCCGGCGCCGGCAGCATCGGCTGCTATGTCGGCGGCTGCCTGGCGCTCGCCGGACGCAAGATCGTCTTCCTCGGCCGCGGCCGTGTCGTCGAGGCCATGCGCGAAAGCGGGCTGCGCGTCAGCGATCTTGACGGCCGCGACCGCCGCGTCGAGGCGCAAGCGATCTCGGCCACGGACGATCCGGCGGCAGCACTCCCCGACGCGGACGTCATCCTGGTGACGGTGAAGAGCGGCGCAACCGCAGAGATGGCCGGGCTGATCGCCGCCCATGGGCGCCCGGATGCCGTGGTGGTCAGCCTGCAGAACGGCGTCGACAATGCGGACAGGTTGCGCGCCGCGCTCCCTGGACGGCGGGTGCTGACCGGCATGGTCATGTTCAACGTCGTCCAGTCGCCCGACGGCGAGGCGCCGTTGCGTGCGCATCGCGCCAGCCAGGGCGAGGTGATGATCGACGATGGCGCCGATGGCCTTGCCGATCTGCTCGACGTCGACGGGCTTGCCGTCGAAGCGCGCGCCGACATGAAGGCGGTGCAGTGGGGCAAATTGCTGATGAACCTCAACAATGCCCTGGTGGCGCTCTCCGACCTGCCGCTGGCGAAGCAACTGGCCGACCGAAGCTGGCGCGTCATCCTCGCCGCCGAGATCGACGAGGCGCTCGCCGCGATGAGGGCGGCGGGCATAGCGCCGGCGCGCATCACCGGCCTGCCGCCGGCGCTGCTGCCGAAAGTGCTGCGGTTGCCCGACTGGCTGTTCGGGCTTCTGGCGCGCCGCATGCTGGCGATCGACCCTCAGGCGCGCTCGTCGATGTGGGACGACCTCAAACGCGGTCGCCCGACCGAGATCGACGAATTGCAGGGCGCGGTCATTCGCCTGGCCAGGCGAACGGGCGCCCCGACACCGGTCAACGAACGCGTCACTGCGCTGGTGCGTCAGGCGGAAGCGGCAAAGCGCGGCCCGCCTGGTCTTAGGCCGGAAGTGGTCAGCGGCGGTCCTCGATCAGCGTGATCTTCTGCCAGATCTTGCGCGACAGGTTGGAGGACAGGTTCTCGATGTCGTTGACCGCATTGACGACGACATCGTCGTTGACCGACTGCGCGAACAGCGCCGCGATCTTGCCGGTGATCGACAGCATCTCCGAGCAATAGTCGAGATAGCGGGCAAGGTCGGCGGGGTTGGTGATGCGAGCGGGCGAGTGCGAGGTCGGCTTGAAGTCGGCCGACAGCGTCGCCGGATCCTTGGTCAACTGATGCATGTCGATGACATGGATGAGCGAGCGCAGCCCGTGCAGTTGCCGGAACACCTTCTTGCGCTTGATTCGCTCCTCGGCGCGGATCAGCGCCAGCAAGCCGAGCACCGCCAGGATCGCGGTGTTGATCGTCGCCTCGATGCCCTGCATCGACTGCACGGCATCGTCGGCGCCCGAAATGCGGTCGAGCGGCAGGATGGTGCCGACGAACAGGAACATCGCCACGCCGGCGATGAAGGCCGCGACGATGACGCCGCGCAGCCACCAGATCGGCGCTTCCAGCTCCTTGGCGGCCTTGGCGAGGTCCCGCGACAGCGACACCAGTTCGGCGGCGACGGCGCGCAGGCCCCTTTCCGGGAAACGCTCGGCGACACGCTCCTCCAGCCTTTGGGCGGTCTCGATGATCCGCGTCGGATCGAGCGTGCGGTAGCGCATGGCGCCCTCAGCTATCGCCCGGCGCGTTGGTGCGCCTGCCGTAGCGGTTCGGTCCGGGATCGCTGCGGAAACAGGCGAGGATGATGAGCAGGATGGGACCGATGATCAGCGAGATCAGCGCAAAATAGGTCGGCTTGCCGAAATCATGGAAGCGCTTCGCCGTCACCGCGAACGTGGCCCAGGCCGAGATCAGCAGTACGCCCCAGCATATCATGGCCCAGTTCTGGCTGGCGCTCGTGTTCAGCTCCACCCGCGCGAACTGGTAGAACGGGAAAAACTGGACAAGCACCAGCAAAATCCCGGCCAGCGCATAGGCGACCGGGCTCAGCCGCCCCGAAAGGCTGAAGAACAGCCAGAGGAATTGCGATCTTTCAGACACTAGCGTCCGCTCCGTCGTGGAGGATCAATCGCGCAGCAATTCGTTGATCGAGGTCTTGGAACGGGTCTTGGCGTCGACTCGCTTGACGATGACGGCGCAGTAGAGGCTCGGGCCCGGCTCGCCACTGGGCAGCGGCTTGCCCGGCAGCGATCCTGCCACCACCACCGAATTCGGCGGCACTTCGCCATAGAAAACCTCGCCGGTGGCGCGGTCGACGATCTTGGTCGACTGGCCGATGAACACGCCCATGCCAAGCACCGAGCCTTCGCGCACGATGCAGCCTTCGACCACTTCGGAGCGCGCGCCGATGAAGCAATTGTCCTCGATGATGGTCGGGCCGGCCTGCATCGGCTCCAGCACGCCGCCGATGCCGACGCCGCCCGAAAGATGCACGTTCTTGCCGATCTGGGCGCAGGAGCCGACAGAGGCCCAGGTGTCGACCATCGTGCCCGAATCGACATAGGCCCCGACATTGACGAAGGACGGCATCAGCACGGCGCCCGGCGCGACATAGGCCGAGCGGCGCACGACCGACGACGGCACGGCGCGGAAGCCGGCCCTCTCGAAGTCGACGGCGCTCCAGCCGTCGAACTTGGACGGCACCTTGTCCCACCACACGGCCTGACCGGGACCGCCCTTGATGATCTCCATCGGGTTCAGCCGGAAGGAGAGCAGCACCGCCTTCTTCAGCCACTGGTTGACGTGCCACCGTCCGTCGTCCCGCCGCTCGGCGACGCGGGCGACGCCGCGATCGAGCAGGTCGAGCGCCGCTTGGATGGCGTCGCGCGTCTCGCCGCGCGTCGCGGTCGAAATCGTGTCGCGCTCCTCGAAGGCCTTTTCGATGGTCTTTTCGAGGCTCGCCAGATCGGGCTTCGACATGATTTCGCTCCATTACCAAGCTGTTAAGGGCTGCGCCTTAACCTGTTTAAAAGTCGCGCGGACCCTATGTTAAGGCTCAATGGGGGTCAATCGCGCCAGCGTCACGGGACGGCGCAAGTAAGGGAATTGGACGGGTGGATTCGATGACTCCCATGGAAAAGGCGGGATGGACGCCGCTGCCGCATTCGGACGAGGACCTGGAGCGCTCGAAAGGCGTGCCGGATACTCCGCAGACACGCGCCGAAACCTATCGGCTGGCTTGGAACGATCCCGACTTCATGACCAGGCGCGAATTGCGCGCCGTGCGGCTGCAGCTTGAGCTGCTCAAGCCGGAAATGATCCTGGCCGAACGCGGCATTCGCTCGACCGTCATCCTGTTCGGCGGCGCCCGCCTGCCCGAACCGGGTGGCGAGGCCTGGGCGGCGAAGAACGAGACGCAGAAGAAGAACCTCGAGGCGAACAGCAAATATTACGAGGAAGCGCGCAAATTTGCCCGCCTGTGCTCGCAGCAGTCGGCCATCTCCTATTATCGTGAATATGTCGTGGTGACCGGTGGCGGGCCTGGCGTCATGGAGGCCGGCAACCGCGGTGCCGACGATGTCGGCGCGCCGTCGATCGGCTTGAACATCGTTTTGCCGCACGAACAGGCGCCCAACACCTACGTCACGCCGGAGCTCTGCTTCAACTTCCACTACTTTGCCATCCGCAAGATGCATTTCGTCATGCGCGCCAAGGCGGTCGCGGTGTTTCCGGGCGGCTTCGGCACGATGGACGAGTTCTTCGAGACGCTGACGCTCATCCAGACGGGACGCATGGAGCGCGTCCCGGTCATCCTGTTCGGCAAGGCGTTCTGGCAAAGGGCGATCGATCTCGATTTCCTCGCCGAGCAGGGCACGATCTCACCCGGCGATCAGGACATCATCGATTTCGTCGACACGGCCGACGAAGCCTGGGACATCATCCGCCGCTTCTACAAGCTCTGAAAGCGCGGTCCCGGAAGCGCAACCTACCGGTTCGCCTGCACCGGCGGTTCGATCGGCCAGCCATTCGAGTGCGCGAAGCGCACGATGGCGGCGCGGGAGTGAAGTTCGAGTTTGTCGGTTGCCCTGGTGCGATAGGTTTCGATCGTCTTTATGCCGAGGCTGAGCCGCGACGGGATTTCCTTGTTGCTGTAACCGAGCGCCACCAACTGGATGACCGACCGCTCCCGTTCGCTGAGATTGCCCGGATCGCCCTGCGCGGCGCTCAATATGCGCGCCGCAAGCGCCGGATCGACATAGTTGTCGCCTGCCAACACGCATCGGATGGCCTGCAGCAGGTCCGTCGCGTTTCGGCCAATCTCCAAAGCATGCCGCCTGCCAACGCGAACGTGGTTCAGGCCACGACCTCGACGATCGCGGTCAGGAAGCTGGCGAGATCGTCGGTGACGAAATCGACGTCGTCCTCGTTTGCAGGGTCGCGTTCCCAGATCTCCGAAAAGGTCGGCTCGAAATTGCGCGGCACCACCAGCACGGTCGTCATGCCGAGCGTTTTCGGCACGGCCAGATTGCGCGCCAGATCCTCGAACATCACCGCATTATGTCCGGTCACCGAGTGCAATTCGGCAAAACGCTCATAGGTCTGGCGCTCCGGCTTGGGATTGAGCCCCGCCGCGACGATGTCGAAGATGGCGTCGAAATGTTCCAGTATGCCGAGCTGGCGCGCGGTGCGTTCGGCATGCCTGCGGTCGCCATTGGTGAAGATGAATTTGCGCCCGGGAAGCTGGCGGATCGCCGCGCCCAGCACCGGATCCGGCACCAGCCGCGAATAGTCGATGTCGTGCACCTTCTCGAGGAAATCGTCGGGATCGATGCCGTGCCGCTTCATCAGCCCGTTCAGCGTCGTGCCGTATTCCAGGTAGAGCTCCTTCTGCAGCTTGCGCGCCTCGTCGCGCGAAAGCGTCAGCAACTCGCCGACATAGGCGGTCATCTTGACGTCGATCTGCGCGAACAGGTTCGAGTGATGCGGATAGAGCGTGTTGTCGAGGTCGAACACCCAGTCCGTGACATGGGCAAAGCGGGCAGGATCGGGTGTCATCGTCATACGCTTCTTATGGCATGCCGGCGCGGAGGTTATCCACAACTTATGCGCGTCACGAAGTGTGAAAATGGCGTCTCACTTCAAATTTTAAAAGTCTCGGAAAGGTCGCCTTCAGCGCTTGCTGGCACAGAGGCTATCCGTTGGGAGCAAGTGATGAGTCGCATATTTTTGAGGGCCGCTGCCGTGGCGTTCGCTTCGGTCGCTGCCTCGCTGTTGTTGACGCTGATTGTGGTTCCGGCAATGGGCTTTCCGATGAGCCGCAGCGTCTGGCTGGCGTCGACGGTTTGCCCGCTCGTGCTCGCCTGGGCCGCCAGCGCCAGCAGCTTCTGGCAGAACGACCGGTTGCAGAACGCCCATCGCGAGCTTGCCCGGGCTCACGCGCAGCTCGCCGCCGCGCACCGGCGTCTGTCGGACAAGGCAAGCCGCGACGACATGACGGGCATGCTCAACCGCGAGACCTTCTTCGCCGTGCTCGACGGGTCGCGGCGCAAGAGCGATCGCGGCGCGCTGCTCATCATCGACGCCGATCACTTCAAGAGGATCAATGACAGTTACGGTCATCTGACGGGAGACGAAGCGCTGCTTCTGATCGCCGGCGCCATCGAACGCGGCATTCGCAGCGGCGACGTGCTCGGCCGCATCGGCGGCGAGGAATTCGCGGCTTTCCTGGTCGGCGCCAGCGAACCGGAAGCCAAGCATGTCGCCGAACGCATCCGCCGCGAGGTCGAACTGATCCGCTTCCGCCCCGACGACGAGCGGACCGTGCCGCTCACGGTCTCGATCGGCGGCATAAGCTGCGGCGAGAGCGCTGCCGTTTCCGATCTGATGCGCGCCGCCGATCGCAGGCTTTACGAGGCGAAGAACCGCGGCCGCAATCTTTCGATCCTCGACCGCGAACTCCCCGAGGCGGCATGAAGCCTTGCCGCGGGCCTCAGGAAAGCCCTAACCATGTCCATGTTCAACCGCGCTGAACTTCCGGGTGTAACCCCGTTTTCACCTAGGTTTGGCATGGAATTGGCCTCCTCGGCGGCGTGCATGCCGTTCAGGAACGGCATGCGTGGATCGAGGCCCCTATCGAGAGACGTGTCATGAGCAGGTTCATAGCAAAAATGTCGCGCCGCGCGATCGTGCAGGCACTGATCGCGCTGCCCGCGCTGTCGCTGTTCCGCAACCAGCCTGCCGTGGCCGACCCCGACGAAATCGTCGAGATCAATGGCTGGATCCTGCGGCGGAGCGATCTCGCATGATCTTCGACAGCTACGAAGCCTACAAGCAGGCCGGCTTCAAACCCAAGGCCTGCATCCTCGGCTCCGGTCCGGCTGGCACCACGATCGCCAGGAAGCTCGGCGCAGCCGGCATCCCGGTCGTCGTCCTGGAGGCGGGTTCGCGCGAATTCAGCGACGAGTCGCAGGATTTCTATCGCGGCAGGACGGTCGGCGATTTCTATTTCGACCTCGACATCACCAGGCTGCGCTTCATGGGCGGCTCATCCAACCACTGGGCCGGCTGGTGCCGCGTGCTCGACAGCCAAGATTTCGAGCCCAAGGCCTGGGCGCCGGACACCGGCTGGCCGATCAGCCGCGCCGACATCGAGCCCTATCTGCCGGAAGTCCACGACATCCTCGAGCTTCCCGACTTCCGCCCCGATGTGCCGGTTTCGGACGACATCCGCTGGGTGCAGTTGATCAAGAGCCCGGCGGTGCGCTTCGGCGAGAAATTCGCCGACGAGCTCGACAAGAGCAAGAACATCGCCGTCGTGCTCAACACCTACGCGACCGAGCTCACCGGCGACGGCAAGCGCGTCACCGGCGCGAAGCTCTGGTCGAACGGGCAGGGCGCCGGCACCTTCGGCGCGGACTATTTCGTCACCTGCACCGGCGGGCTGGAAAACTCGCGGCTGCTGTTATGGTCGAATGAGCGCTCGAACGGCGGCGTGGTGCCGAACGCAACGGCGCTCGGCCGCTACTGGATGGAGCATCCGACCTTCGAGGGCGGCAACGCCATCCTCGCCAACTACTCAGAGTTTGAGGTCGACGGCTCGAACGAGGCCTTCTTCTCGCCGACGCTTGCCGCGATGGAGCGGCTGCGGATCATGAATTTCGGCATCCGCCTGATCGAGTCGCCCTATCCCAATGTCAAGAAGCTGATCGCCGACCTTGCCTGCACCGCGCCCAACATGGCGGAGTGGATGTCGTCCCAGCTCGACCAGAAGCTGCGCTGCGCTGCCCAGCTTTACGTCGCCTGGGAACAGGCGCCGCTCGCCTCGAACCAGATCGAGCTGTCGAAGACCGATGTCGACCACGCCGGCGTGCCGCGCATCGAATTGCATTGGAAGAAGTCGCCGCTCGAGCGCCGCACGCTGCTCGAAGGCCTGAAGCTTTTCGGCACGACCATGGCGCAGAAGAATCTCGGCCGCGTCCGCATCGACGACTGGATCAGCAATGGCGACGATTATCCGACCAACGAGGAAACGGCCGGCCACCACCACATGGGCGGCACCCGCATGGGCACCGATGTCTTGAAAAGCGTCGTCGACGCCAATTGCAAGGTGCACGGCATGGACAACCTCTATGTCGGCGGCTCCTCGGTGTTCTGCACCTCCGGACAGTGCAACCCGACGACGACCATCACCGCGCTCGCCTGCCGTCTGGGCGAGCATCTGGGCAAGGTGATCGTCGTCTGATCTCCCGAAAGACCGGCTTTGCGTGTCGGTTGGGCGAAACCGACCTCAGACCGTGGCCGGGTCGAGCGCCGCCTGACCCTTGAACCGCGTTACGATGCCGGCGAGATCGGCGCTGCCGAAAGCGTCGCGCAGCACGTCGAAGGACGGCAGCACGAAATAGGCGCGCTGGAACTTGTCGATCTCATAGCCGGTGCGCATCACCGTCTCGAGATCGAACGGCACATGGTGGGCGTCCTTGCTCTCGACCGCGAATTGCAGCTCGGTGAAGGACGACATCAGCCCGGCGCCGAAGGCTTTCACCGGCTGACCGGGCTCCTGGATGAGCCCGTATTCGGCGCTGTACCAGTAGAGCCTCGTGATCATCTCGTCGCCGCCCAGCGCAATGACGTGCTCGGCCTTCTCGCCATACATCTGCATGAAATCGGCGAACACCGGCTGGGTCAGGATCGGCACATGGCCGAAGAAATCGTGGAACATGTCCGGCTCGACGATATAGTCGAGCTCTTTTTTCGTCCGCAGCCAGTTGGTGACCGGGAAGCGGCGATTGGCGAGATGATCGAAGAACGGGCCGGCTGGGATCAAGCCGGGCACCGCGACGATCTCCCAGCCTGTCAGCCTGGCGAGCTTTTCGCTGACCTCGTCGAAATCCGGAATCCTGTCGAGCAGGCCGAGCGCGGCGACACCATCCAGATAGGAGCGGTGCGCAAGCTTCTGTGTCAACTTCGTCTGGCGGTCGCACAGCGTGCGCCACACCGCCTGTTCCCCGGCTGAATAGTCGTAGCCCTGCGCCACGGTGAAATCGCCGCGGCAGACCGAATAGTCGCCGCGAAGGCCCTGCGCCGCGCATTCGGCGGCGTAATCGGCAACGCTGATCGTCATCATATCCTCCTCGAGATCGTGATCCGCGGATCGTGGGAGGGAGTTTAGGAGCGATCGCCGAGGTAAATCCGCCTTGTTTGTGGCTCGCCGGCTGATTTCGAGGTAAAAGCACTCAGATCAACGTGAGATCGAGAAATCATGCCTCAATTCGACGATTTCGAGATAAGGATGCTCGATATCCTGCAACGCGACGGCCGCAAGCCGGTCTCGGAGCTGGCGCACGAAATCGGCCTATCGACCACGCCCTGCGCGCGCCGCTTCGAGGCGCTGCAGGAAACCGGCATCATCAAGGGCTTTGCCGCCGTACTCAGCCGCCGCGCCGTGGGTCTTTCGGTCGAGGTGTTTATCCAGGTGCGGCTGGTCAGCCACAGCGACGGCTCGCCCGAAAGTTTCATCGCCGCCGTGCAGCGCATGGACGAGGTCTCGTCCTGCTGGACGATGACCGGCGACCACGATTTCCTGCTTCATGTCATGGTGCCGTCGGTGGACGATCTGAATTCCTTCGTCATGCACCGGCTGATGCGATTGCCGGGCGTCCGCGACGTCCACACGCAACTGGTGCTGCAGAACATCAAGGGCCCCGGCCACGTGCCGCTCAGCCACCTGCGGCGCTGACGCATTACCAGGAAAACTGCAACGCGGTTTTCCGCCCGGAATTGCGTCCAAGCAAAAAGCAATTCCAGGAAAAGTGCGACGCGTTTAGGCTCGGCGACTTCGCCGTGGCCCTCCGTCCGGAATTGCTTCAAAACAAAACTTCTCCCGAAAAGCTGCGTGGAAACTGCTGAACCGCGCCAAGGCGGCTTCGACATCGCCGACTAGCACAAGCGGACCAACGCAGGAGGTCCGCCATGAACATCGTGCTGATCAATCCGCCGCACACGGCCATCGGCAGCCGCGTGCCCGACGATCATTTGCCGCCGCTCGGGCTGCTGGCGATCGGCGGCCCGCTGATCGATTCCGGCCATCAGGTCCGGCTGGTCGATGCCGAGTTCGGGCCGATGCCGCTCGCCGCGCTGGTCGACGATGCCCTGCGCGACGATCCGGATTTCGTCCTGATCGGCCATTCCGGCTCGACCTCGGCGCATCCGACCGCCTTGCGCATCGCCGAAATGATCAAGGCGCGCGCGCCGGGCGTCATCGTCATCTATGGCGGCGTCTTCCCGACCTATCATTGGCGCGACATCCTGGCGGCGACGGACGTCTTCGACTTCATCGTACGCGGCGAAGGCGAGGCGACCGCGACGGCCCTGGTCGAGGCCATCGAGATGCGCCAGCCGGTGGCGAGCGTCGCCGGCATCGCCTATCGCGACGACTTCGGCCTTCCCGTCGCGACCCAGGCGGCCATGACGATCGCCGATCTCGACGCCTGGCGCGTCGGCTGGGAGCTGATCGATCATCGCCGCTACTCCTATTGGGGCGGCAAGCGGGCCGTGGTCATGCAGTTCTCGCGCGGCTGCCCGCATCTGTGCAACTATTGCGGCCAGCGCGGCTTCTGGACCCGCTGGCGGCATCGCGACCCGGTCAAATTCGCCAGGGAAATAGCCTGGCTCCATCGTGAGCACGGCGTCGAACTGATCAACCTGGCGGACGAGAACCCGACCTCCTCGAAGAAAGCCTGGCGCGCCTTTCTCGATGCCATGATCGCCGAGAATGTGCCGGTGCTGATCGTCGGCTCGACCCGCGCCGACGACATCGTGCGCGATGCCGACATCCTCCACCTCTACCGCAACGCCGGAATCATCCGCTGGCTGCTCGGCATGGAGAACACCGACGAGGAGACGCTGTCGCTGATCCGCAAGGGTGGCAGCACCAAATCCGACCGCGAGGCGATCCGGCTGCTCAGGCGACACGGCATCCTGTCGATGGCGACCTGGGTCGCCGGCTTCGAGGACGAGACCTTGCGCGATCTCTGGCGCGGCTTCCGCCAGCTCATCGCTTACGATCCCGACCAGATCCAGGCGCTCTATGTCACGCCGCATCGCTGGACGCCATTCTTCCGCATCGCCAGCGACCGCAAGGTGATCCAAAAGGACGTGCGCCTCTGGGACTACAAGCACCAGGTGTTGCACATGACCCGGCTCAAACCCTGGATGCTGTTCTTCGCCGTCAAGCTGATCGAGGTCGCGGTGCAGTCGCGGCCGAAGGCGCTGGCGCGCATCCTCTTCCACCCCGATCCCGAGCAGCGCCATTCGATGCGCTGGTACACGAAGATGGGGCGTCGCGTCTGGTTCCGCGAGGTCTGGGGTTTTCTCGCTCGCGACGGCCGCGTGACCGATGGCCCGACGCTCGCCGAGTTCTGGGGCGAGCCACAGGACGCCGAGGAAGAATCGATGATCGTCAGGCGGCCGGTCCGCAGGCCGGCCTTGCCTGCTATCGAAGTGCGAGCCGAGGCGGGTGAAAAAAGATTAGCCGGCTGATTATGCGAGTTCACCGCTTCACGGAAACGGTGTACTTGTCTTCCTACGGAACGATCAGCGTGCCAGCGCCGTGCTCGGTGAAGAGCTCGAGCAGAACGGAGTGCGGTGTCTTGCCGTTGAGGATGACGACGCCTTCGACCCCGCGCTCGATCGCCTCGATGCAGGTCTCGACCTTCGGGATCATACCGCCGGAAACCGTGCCGTCCTTGATCAGCGCCCTGGCTTCGGCGACCGTCAGCTCGTCGATCAGCTTCTTGTTCTTGTCGAGCACGCCGGGCACGTCGGTGAGGAAGAGCAGGCGCGAGGCGCGGCAGGCGCCCGCGATTGCGCCCGCAAACGTGTCGGCATTGATGTTGTAGGTGTGGCCGTCGCGGCCCGGCGCGACCGGCGCGAGCACCGGGATCATTTCGGAGCGCGCCAGAAGATCGAGCAGCGTGCGGTCGACCTCGACCGGTTCGCCGACGAAGCCGAGATCGAGCACCCGCTCGATGTTGGAATCCGGGTCGACCATGGTCTTGCGCGCCTTTTCGGCGAACACCATGTTGCCGTCCTTGCCGCAGAGCCCAATCGCCCACTCGCCCTCGGCGTTGATCAGCGCCACGATCTCCTTGTTGATCGAGCCTGCCAGCACCATCTCGACGATCTCGACCGTCTTCTGGTCGGTGACGCGCAGGCCGCCCTCGAACTTGGATTCGATGCCCATCTTGCTGAGCATCGCGCCGATCTGCGGCCCGCCGCCATGCACGACGATCGGGTTGACGCCGGACTGTTTCAACAGCGCGATATCGCGGGCGAACGCCTTGCCGAGTTCATGGTCGCCCATGGCGTGGCCGCCATACTTCACCACCACGGTCTTGTTCTCGTAGCGTTGCATATATGGCAGCGCGCGCGAAAGCAGCGCGGCCTGCATTTCGGCGGTGGCGGCGATGTCCGTCATCGATTGGTTCCCGGCTTCTAGGAAAGGACGGCGGCGTCTTAGCGGGAATTGCCGCAGGCCGCAAACGGCTTTGCGGTCACAATGACGAAATCTGCTAGTTCCCCAGCACAGTGATTTTGACGGGCAGGCCGTATTTGTGTTGGCAGGCGGCATGCCTTGGAGATTGGCTGAAACGGCCCAACCTCGTCATCCACGGGCGGAGCAAGGAGCGAAGCGACGCGCGCAGACCCGAGGATCCATTCCGTGACGCATGAGCGCCGCAACGGTGCAGAATTCTGCTCTGCTGCAGTCTACGATCAAGGTCACGGCATGGATTCCAGGGTCTCCGCGACGCCGCTTCGCGGCTGCTCCGCCCTGGAATGACGAGGTCGGAAGGCTTCGGCCAATTCCCAGCGTTTGCGCTGATCTCACCGAAATGACGATGACACTCTTACCGTGATAAGTGGCGGTTTTCAAAGTCCCTGCGCAGAACCATCAGGCACCTTGAGCGGCGCCCGCCGCTTCAGCCAACCCGAAAGCTTCTCCATCTGCGCGGCGAAGGACAAAAGCGTCTCCTCGTCGCCGGGCCGGCCGGCCGCCTGGATGCCGAGCGGCAGCCCGTCCGCGGTGACATGCACCGGCAGCGCGATCGACGGCTGGCCGCTGACATTCTGGATCGCCGGCCAGTGGGTGAACCACAGGCTCTTGTCCATCAGCTGGCCGAACAGCGCCTTGACCTTGAGCAGGCGGGTGAGGTGCAATTTGTCGAGCAGGTTCTCGATGAGCTCGTCGGCGCCCTTGGGGTCCATCGAACCGCAGGCCAAAGGCGGATGCGCGATGATCGGCATCAGCACGGCGTCGAAGCGCGCGGTTTCTTCGATCAGCCGCCGCGCCGTGGCGTTGAGCCGCTGCACGCCCTCATAGACTTCGCCGGCGGACAGCATTTCGCCGAGACGTGCGAGAACGCGGGTCGCACGCTCGACCTCGCCGGTCACCGGGCGGCCGACGCGCTGCGCCTCGCCCCGCATCGTGCCGGCAACGGCAGAAGCGACCGTCTTGCAGAAATCGGAAATGAAATCGCGGCCGATGAAAGGCAGGTCGATCTCTTCCACCGTGTGGCCGCCTTCGCGCGCCAGCGCCACCCCGGTGTCGAGCGCCTGGAGCGTCTCGGCCGAGATCGGCAGGCCGAGCGGCGACTTGCGGTAGACGGCGAGGCTGAGCTTGCCCGGGTCGCGCGCCGCGGCGACCGCGAAGAAACCCTGCGGCGCGCGCGCCGCGTAAGGCGAGAGCGGATCGGCGCCGTGGGTGAGGTCGAGCAGAAGCGCCGTATCGCGCACCGAGCGGCTGACGGCGTGGTCGACGACCATGCCGTACCAGCTTTCGCTGACGAGCGGCGTCAGCGGCACGCGGCCGCGCGAGGTCTTCAAGCCGACCAGCCCGCTGCAGGCCGAGGGCACGCGGATCGAGCCGCCGCCGTCGGAAGCGTGCGCCGCCGGCACAACGCCCGCGGCGACGAGCGCCGCCGATCCGCCCGATGAGCCGCCGGTCGTGTGGCCGGTGTTCCAGGGATTGCGGGTGATGCCGAATCGGGCCGACTCCGTCATCAGCCTCAGCCCGTGCTCGGGCGAGGTGCTGGTGGCGATCGGGATCAGGCCGGCGGCCAGATAACGCTCGACCATCACCGAGCTGAAATCGGCCGTGAAGGGCGGGATGCGGCTGCCGCCGTGGATCGGCACCCCCTTGAGGCCGATGCCGAGGTCCTTGAGCGCGAACGGCACGCCGGCCAGCGGCAGCGTGCGGTCGATGGTCTTCGCCCGTGCCCGCGCTGCCTCGTAGAGCGGCGTGGCGATGGCGTTGATGTCGGGCCGTGTCGCCTCGGCGCGCGCGATCGCCGCGTCGACCAGCTCGGGCGGCGAGATTTCATTCCTGTGCACGAGGTCGGCGAGACCGGTCGCGTCCCGCTCCCAAAGCACGTGTTCAATCGACATCGCCGCCCCTCTTTTGGCGAAGACTATCTCATGAGCCTGCAAATCGGTATCGGGATTCGACAAGCCAATGGCACGACAACCCTGGGGTGGCCGCTCGCGGCGCCCGTTGCAAATAAATCGCAACCTTCTAATTTGCCTGCATGGCGCCGCAGGACATCAGCAAGCTGATCGTCCGGACTTCGATGAAGGACCGGGCGGCGTTCGATCTGCTCTACAAGCAGACCAGCGCGAAACTTTTCGGTGTCTGCCTTCGTGTATTGCGGGACAGGGGAGATGCGGAAGAAGCGCTGCAGGAGGTCTTCGTCAAAATCTGGACGAAGGCGGATCGTTTCGCGGTTTCCGATCTGAGCCCGATTTCCTGGCTGGTGGCCGTTGCGCGCAACCATGCGATTGATCGCATCCGGGCGCGGCGCAGCCCTTCCGCCAACATCGATACGGTGCTCGACGTCGCCGATCCGACGCCGGGACCCGAGGCCATGGCTGTGGCGGGCGGCGAGGCCGAACGCATCTACCATTGTCTTGACGAGCTGGAGAAAGACCGGGCGGCGGCCGTCCGGGGCGCCTATTTGAGCGGCGAAAGCTACGCCGAGCTGGCGGCGCGCTTCAAGGTTCCGCTGAACACCATGCGGACTTGGCTCCGGCGAAGCCTGCTCAAACTTAGAGAATGCCTGGAAAGATGACGCTGGCGGAAGACAACGGACCGGAACGTGGAGGCGACGACCTGCTCGCCGCCGAATACGTTCTCGGCGTCCTGGCCGCCGACGAACGCCAGATCGCGTCCCGCCGCATCGACGCCGAGACGGCGTTCGCCCGCCTGGTCGACGCCTGGGAAGCCCACTTCGCGCCGATGGCTGCCGCCTATGCCGCGGCCGAGCCGCCGGCTTCCGTCAAGGTGGCGATCGACCGCCGACTGTTCGCGTCGTCCGCGGCCACGTCCGGCGCGCCGAGTGGCAGCCTGTGGACGAGCCTGGCGTTTTGGCGCGGCCTCGCCGCGGCGGCCATCGCGGCCTTGGCCGTCTATATCGCCCAGCCTTACGTCAACCCGCCGGCGCCGCAGCCTCGGACCAGGCTGGTCGCCTCGCTCGCCGCCGACAACAGCAACGTCAAATACCTTGCCGTCTATGACGCCGCCCGCCACGAGGTCGGCCTGTCGCTGGTCTCCGGCGATCGCGGCGCCGGCAAGGATTTCGAATTGTGGATGATCGAAGGTAAGAACGCGCCGGTCTCGATGGGCGTCATCCCCGCCGGCCCGACCGCACGCATGGCGGTCACGGCGGCCGTTCAGCAGAAGCTGGCGCAAGGCGCCGTGCTCGCCGTCAGTCTCGAGCCTTCGGGCGGTTCGCCGACCGGTCAGCCGACCGGTCCGGTCGTCGCCGCGGGTGACCTGAAGGGCATCTGATCTCTGGCGACATGTTATCAAAGACTGATTAAAGTCTATCGCTTGCCCTTTGGCAATCGGCACAAGCCCGCCGTCATTACCGGTGGCGCGCGAGAAATAAATCGAACGAAGAAAAAATCTATCGACACTCGTGAAACTAACTTTTTTCACATCCGTATCTCCTCTCGTTCCCAAAGATGGGAAAAACAACCAGAGGAGACTGACACCATGCGTAAATTCGCCACCCTTTTGCTCGCCTATACGCTCGGTCTTTCGGCGCTCGGCGCCGTCGCCTATGCCGCCAATCCGATGGTCGGCGGCGCGCCGATGTATGCCAAGAAGAACATCATCGAGAACGCCGTCAATTCGAAAGACCACACCACGCTGGTCGCCGCGGTCAAGGCCGCCGGCTTGGTCGACACGCTGCAGGGCGCCGGTCCCTTCACCGTCTTCGCGCCGACCAACGAGGCCTTCGCGGCCCTGCCGCGAGGCACGGTCGACACGCTGCTCAAGCCCGAGAACAAGGACAAGCTGACCAAGGTTCTCACCTGCCATGTGATCGCTGCCAAGGCACTGGCCGCCGACGTCGCCAAGATGGCCAAGGCCGATGGCGGCGCCCACCAGGTCAAGACGGTCGGCGGTTGCGAGCTGACGCTGAAGGCCAAGGGCGGCAAGGTCACCGTGACCGACGAGAACGGCAATGTCGCCCACGTCACCATCGCCGATGTCCGCCAGTCGAACGGCGTCATCCACGTCATCGACAAGGTTCTCCTGCCGAAGATGTAACAAAGCGGACCTGGCCGGCGAAGACATGGCTGAGCGCCGGCCGCGACATCCAAGATCCGCGCCGCCGGCAAGGGTGTGCTCCGCGCCGTCCCGAAAGGGGGTGCGGAGCGGCAATTCAGGAAGGCGCCAAGCGGTTTCCGTCTGGAATTGCTCAACATGACGGATAGGGCGTCACCGGCTTTTGATTTCCGGGCGGCGCTCTATCTTGGCAAAATGCGTCAGGAGGAACGGCCATGAACCGTCGCGATTTTCTCTGGAGCGGGGCTGCCGCCACCGCTCTCATCGTCGGATCCGGGGCGATGCTGCGCGTCGGCGGACCGAAACCCGCTCTTGCCGCCGAGACCTTCGAGGTCACAAAGACCGATGTCGAGTGGCACGCCATCCTTTCGGACGAGGCCTTCGATGTGCTGCGCAAGGAGGGCACCGAATATCCCGGCACCAGCCCGCTGCTCAACGAGCATCGCAAGGGCATCTTCGCCTGCGCCGGCTGCGACCTGCCGGTCTATTCGTCGGAGACCAAATTCGATTCCGGCACCGGCTGGCCGAGCTTCTACCAGGAAATCGCCAACTCCATCGGCAAGACCGTGGACAATTCTCTCGGCATGACCCGCACCGAGGTCCACTGCCGCCGCTGCGGTGGCCATCTCGGCCATGTCTTCGACGATGGGCCGCCGCCCACCGGCCTGCGCCATTGCATCAACGGCGTGGCGCTGAGCTTCAAGCCGGCCGCCGCCTGAGCAAATCCAGTCCTGCCGAAAAGAATGACCCCGGAAATCGTCGCCGATTTCCGGGGTCACGCGTTGAGGAAGCCAGGCGGGGGTTCCGGCTCCTCAATGGCCTCCGCCGCCACCGCCGCCCTGCTGGGCCGGCTTGTTGATGAACAGCACGAAGAATCCGAGCGAGGCGAACAGCACCGTCAGCATCATGAACACGTCCATGAAGGACAAAAGCGCGGCCTGCTGCTGCACCATGCCGGACAGTTTCGAGATCGCGGCACTTGTGGCGTCGAGGCCGGCGGTCTGCTCGAAATTCTGCGTCATGTTCTGCAGCTTGGCCTGCGCCGCCTGACTGCCCCACTGCACATGCTCGGCGAGCCGCGCATAGTGGAAGGCGTTGCGGTCTATCAGCACCGTGTTGATGAGCGCGAGGCCGACGGCGCCGCCGAGGTTGCGGGTCAGGTTGAACAGGCCCGACGCATTCTTCAGCCGTTCCGGCGGCAAGGTGCCCAGCGCGATGTTGTTGATCGGCACCATGCACAGCATCATCGAGCAGCCGCGCAGGATCTGCGGGATCAACAGCTCATAGAAATCCCAGTCGGCGGTGAGATGCGTCATCCACCAAGTGCCGGTGGCGAAGCCGAGGAAGCCGATCATCATCATCAGCCTGAGATCGATCTTGTTCGACAGGATGCCGGCAACGGGCGCGGTGAAGAACATCGCCAGGCCGCTGACGAACAGCGCCTCGCCGATCATCATCGAATCGTAGCCGCGGATACGGCCGAGGAACACCGGATAGAGATAGGTGAGCCCGTAAAGGCCGATGCCGACTACGAAGGAGAATAGCGAGCCGAAAGCGAAGTTGACGTTGCTGAAGGCCCGGAGGTCGACGATCGGCTCCTCGGCGGTGAAGACGCGCCAGAAGAAGATGATGCCGCCGATGGTCATGATGACGGCGCAGGCAAACACCGCCGGCTCCTGCAGCCAATCATGGTTCGGACCTTCCTCCAGCACATATTCCATGCAGCCGAGGAAGGCGGCCATGCCGGCGAGGCCCCACCAGTCGAACTTGGAGAACAGTTTCAGGTTGGGCTTGTCGAAATCGATCAGCGCCCAGGCCGCCGTCGCCACCAGGATGCCGGGCACGACATTGATCAGGAACAGCCAGTGCCAGGACATGGCGTGGCTGATATAGCCGCCCACCGTCGGGCCGATCGTCGGCGCCAGCGTCGCCACCAGGCCGATCATCGGCGAGACGACGGCGCGCCTGGAGGGCGGGAAGATGGTGAAGGCTGCCGCGAACACGCTGGGGATCATGCCGCCGCCGATGAAGCCCTGGATGGCGCGGTAGACGATCATCTGGTCGATGTTGGTGGCGGTGGCGGCCAGCGCGCTGGCCGCGGTGAAGCCGGCGGCCGCGGTGGTGAACAGCACCCGCGTCGACAGCATGCGGCTGAGGAAGCCCGACAGCGGGATCATCACCACCTCGGCGATCAGGTAGGCGGTCTGCACCCACGGGATCTCGTCGGAGCTGGCGCTCAGGCCCGCCTGGATTTCCGACAGCGAGGCCGAGACGATCTGGATGTCGAGGATCGCCATGAACATGCCGAACACCATCGCCAGGAAGGCGACGACGCGGCGTACCGGCATATGGTCCGCGGGCAGGGCCGGCGCGGCAGCGGCCGGACGTCCCGGTGCTGATCCTGCGGTGATGGTTGCGGTTGCCATGTCATGGCCTCCCTAGGCAATTCTCGAGGACAGGCGCGTGGCGGTCCCGAATTGCGTCGAAACGGATAAAGCAGGCTGGGCGGCTCGGCGCTCGAATGGCCACCGAACCGCCCGCCGATCAGTTGGTCGTCGAGGCCGGCGCGGTGCGGCTGTCGACCGCGACGACGACGCTCAGGCCGGCGCGCAGCTTGCCGGTCTTCAAGACGTCGGCCGGCACGTCGATGCGCACGGGCACGCGCTGCACCACCTTGGTGAAGTTGCCGGTGGCGTTTTCCGGCGGCAGCAGCGAGAACACCGCGCCCGAAGCCGGCGCCAGCGAAGATACGGTGCCCTCGAAGGTCTGGCCGTCGATCGCGTCGACGGTGATGCGGACCTTCTCGCCGGGCACCATGCGGCCAAGCTGCGTCTCCTTGAAGTTGCCGACGATGTAGAGCTTGTCCATCGGCACGACGACGGCGAGCTTCTGGCCGGGGCTGACGAGGTCGCCCTGCTCGACCGAGCGGTTGCCGACGACGCCGTCATAGGGCGCCTTCAGCACGGTGAAGGACAGGTCGCGTTGGGCCTTGTCGCGTGTGAGTTGCAGCGAGGCGAGCGTCGAGGCCGATTCCGCGCGCTGCGCTTCCAGAACGCCGATATTGGCCTGCGCCGCGGCGATCTGGGCGTCGGCGCCGACAAGCGCCGCCTTGGCCTGGTCGAGCGCGGTCTGGGCGTCGTCGAGCTGGGCCTGCGTGCCGACATGGGTCTTGAGCAGCTGCGCGGCGCGCACCTGGGCGCGCGCCGCATTGTCGGCGGCGGCCTGGTCCGCGACCTTCTGCGCCTCGGCCTGCGACAGCGAGGCCTGGGCCGCCTTGGTCTGGGCGTCGATGCGGTCGAGCGTCTTGCTCAATGTGGCGATCTGCGCCTCGGCCTGGGCGACCGCGATCTTGTAGTCGCCATTGTCGATGACGAACAGCGGATCGCCGGCCTTGACCTGCTGGTTCTCGCTCACCAGCACCTTGTCGATGTAACCGGATATTTTCGGCGATACGAACGACATATCGGCCTGGACATAGGCGTCGTCGGTGGCGATCATGAACCGGCCGTCGGTCCAATAGTCGTATCCGTACCAGGAACCGGCGCCTAGGAGGGCAAGGCCGATGATCGGTAGAAGGAAAGAGCGCACCGAACGCTTCTTCTTGGCCGGCGCGTCGGCCGCGGGAGGCGCAACCGGAGTGACGGGCTGGACAGGCGCTTCCGGGGCTTCGGTCGAGGGCTGGACCTTGGCGTTGGGAAACGTGCGGACTTCGGCGGTGGCGGGCGCGTTCGAGGACATGGCGATCTCTCTGGAATGTCAGTCAGACTGAACCGTTCGGTTCGAATTCGCCGTTGACATAGCGCGGAAAGAGGACCATATCAAGAGGAAATCGAACCGAGCGGTTCGAAATATTTTCTAAGGAATGACTTCCATGGTCGAAACGACAGCCGATAGCGATCTGCTCGACTTACGCAAGGGCCGTCCGGCGGCCGGGCAGGATCCTGTAAAACGGGCCCAGATCATCGAGGGCGCCCGCCGCGTCTTCATAGACAAGGGTTTTGAAGCCGCCTCGATGAACGACATCACGCGCGAGGCAGGCGTCTCCAAAGGCACGATCTACGTCTATTTCGAGAACAAGGAAGAGCTGTTCGAGGCTCTCATCGAGGAAGAGCGCGGCACCATCTTCAAGAATATGTATGAGGTGCTCGACCACTTCGATGACCTGCGCAAGACGCTGGTGAAGTTTGGCACCGTGCTTTCCGTCAAGATCACCTCGGCCAAGGTCATCCAGGCCCAGCGCACGGTGGTCGGCGCGTCCGACAGGATACCCGAGCTCGGCGCGCGCTTCTACGAGCGCGGCCCGAAGCGCGGCCACGACAAGGTCGTGGCTTTCCTTATTGAAGCCGTCGAACGCGGCCTGCTCAAGATCGACGATGTCGACCTTGCCGCCTATCAGTTCACCGAGCTCTGTCTCGCCGGCCTGTTCCGCCAGTGCATCTTTTCCTACCGCACCAAGGCGCCGAGCCAGGTGGAGATCGAGCACATCGTGACCTCCGGTGTCGACGTCTTCCTCAAGGCCTACGCCACGGAAAAATTTTTCGCCGAGGAAAAGGCGTTGCAATCGGCCTGACTGCCCCGGGGCACGTGGATCCCAAAGCGTGCGAAGCAAGGCTGAAGGGCCTCGCCGCGTCCTTGAGGGCGCGCGCAATGGCGGCTGAACGCGACGTTGTCGAGATCGTCCACTGGCCCTCTCAAAATATCGATCGGCATCGTCCGGCAGGCAGTTTCGGAAGGACCTGTTAACCATCGCTTCCTATGTCTCGGGAGACGTTCAATCGGCGAGTCTCGAGAATGACATCCATGCGTTTTCCCCGTGCCAATCTTTCCGGCGCTTCCGCCTATGACGGCGAAGACGATCACGGCGCGGACGGGCGCCGTGGCGGGATCTCGCAGCCGCGGGCGCAACCGGGGCAGGTGGTCGCGTTGCGCGTTGCGCCGGCAGGCGAAGCGGACGCGGCTCGCGCCACTTCCGAATCGGCCGATGGCGGCGAGTTCAGCCGCCCGGCATGGCAGGACTATTTCTTCCTTGCGCCCAATGTGCGGTTCACCCGCACGCCGGACACCGATCTCTCCAGGCGCGCCCCGCAGGTGGAAGATGCCGCGCACGGCAAGGTATCCGAGCCCGTCCGGCCCGCGACGCCGGCCCCGGCGGCCACCAATCCAGTCCGCGCGATTCCCGCCATGTCCGCGGCCCGCGCCGCGGCGCCGGCACAGGCCAAACCGGTGCGCGCACCTTCTGCCGTCACGCCCGCCGCGGCGCCCTCCCAGGCTGCCGCTCCGACGCCAAAACCGCGCCCAAGCGGATTGCGCTGGTCCTATCTTTCCGATCATGCCTTTTTCGAATTCGGCATGCCCTTCCTCGCCGAGCGCCTGGCGCGGGCGCGTTTGAACGAAGCCGGTCAGGCGCCGGCCGTCTCGGCGCAACCGCCGATCAAGCCGATGCCGGCGCATCGTCCGGCGGCCCAGTCAAGCCAAGCCCATGCTCCCTTCATGAGCGAGGCGACGTCGTTTTACCGGGTCATCGAATGGCGCTCCAACACGACAGGTGCTGGCCCTGCTTCGACGCCGGCCGTCGCGTCCGTCCAGCCGACGGCTGCCGAGCCTGTGCCGGTTTCCGCCCCGTCGAGTGCAAGGACGGCCAGGCGGGCGCCTTCGCTGCCCATGGCCGGCGAGGTCGTGCCGCTGTCCGCGATGGCCGGCTACGAGCTTCCCGCCGAGGATCTGCTGCAGATGCCGCCGGAGGGCCAGGGCTTCTATATGTCGCAGGAGCGGATGGAGCAGAACGCCGACCTGCTCGAAAGCGTGCTGGAGGATTTCGGCGTCAAGGGTGAGATCATCCATGTCCGCCCCGGCCCGGTCGTCACGCTCTACGAGTTCGAGCCGGCGCCGGGCGTGAAATCCAGCCGCGTCATCGGCCTGGCCGACGACATCGCCCGCTCGATGTCGGCCATCTCGGCCCGTGTCGCCGTGGTGCCGGGCCGCAATGTCATCGGCATCGAGCTGCCCAACGAGACGCGCGAGACGGTCTATTTCCGCGAGCTGATCGGATCGGCCGGTTTCCGCAACACCTCCTGCAAGCTGGCGCTCGGCCTCGGCAAGACGATCGGCGGCGAACCGGTCATCGCCGAGCTTGCCAAGATGCCGCATCTGCTGGTGGCGGGCACCACCGGCTCCGGCAAGTCGGTCGCCATCAACACCATGATCCTGTCGCTGCTCTACCGGATGAAGCCTGAGGAATGCCGCCTCATCATGGTCGACCCCAAGATGCTGGAGCTTTCGGTCTATGACGGCATCCCGCATCTGCTTACGCCGGTCGTTACCGATCCCAAGAAGGCCGTCACGGCGCTCAAATGGGCGGTGCGCGAAATGGAGGACCGCTACCGCAAGATGGCGCGCCTCGGCGTGCGCAACATCGACGGCTACAACCAGCGCGCCGCAAGCGCCCGCGACAAGGGCGAGGTCGTGACCATGCAGGTGCAGGCAGGCTTCGAGAAAGGCACGGGCGAGCCGCTGTTCGAGGAGCGCGCGATCGACCTCGCGCCCATGCCCTACATCGTCATCATCGTCGATGAGATGGCCGATCTGATGATGGTCGCCGGCAAGGAGATCGAAGGCGCCATCCAGCGGCTGGCGCAGATGGCGCGCGCCGCCGGCATCCATTTGATCATGGCCACGCAGCGCCCGTCCGTCGACGTCATCACCGGCACGATCAAAGCCAATTTTCCGACCCGCATCTCCTTCCAGGTGACGTCGAAGATCGATAGCCGCACCATCCTCGGCGAGCAGGGCGCAGAGCAATTGCTCGGCCAGGGCGACATGCTGCACATGGCCGGCGGCGGGCGCATTTCGCGCGTGCATGGCCCGTTCGTGTCCGACCTGGAGGTCGAGCAGGTCGTGGCGCATCTCAAGGCTCAGGGACGTCCCGAATATCTCGACACCGTCACCGCCGACGAGGAGGAAGCCGAGGAAGCCGCCGACGCCGGTCCGGTCTTCGACAAAAGCGCGATCGCCGAGGAGGATGGCGACGCGCTCTATGAGGAAGCGATCAAGGTGGTCAAGCGCGACAAGAAGTGCTCGACCTCCTACATCCAGCGCCGCCTCGGTGTCGGCTACAACCGCGCCGCCTCGCTGGTCGAGCGCATGGAGAAGGAAGGGCTGGTCGGCGCCCCCAACCATGTCGGCAAGCGCGAAATCCTCACCGGCCGGCGCGACCGTGAGCCGGAGCGCGAAGGGATGGATTGACGGCTGGCGGCGACAGAGCAATTCCAGGAAAAGTGTGCAGCGTTCAGGCTCGGCGACTTCGCCGTAGCCCTCCGTCCGGAATTGCGTCAAAACAAAAGGCGGCGTCAGCCGCCGTTCGCCACCAGGGCGATGGCCGCGCGCAGCTCGTCCAGCCCGGCGGCTTTTTCCGACGAGGTGGCCAGCACTACCGGGAACGCCGCCGGCCGCTTCTTGATCTTGGCCAGCGTCTCCTCGATCAACCTCGGCACGCCGGCGGCCTTGATCTTGTCTGTCTTGGTCAGCACCACCTGATAGGATACCGCCGCCTTGTCGAGCAGGGTCAGCACTTCCTCGTCCTTGGCCTTGATGCCGTGGCGCGCGTCGATCAGCACATAGACGCGCTTCAGCGTCACGCGGCCCTGCAGATACTCGTAGATGAGTTTCGTCCACTCATCGACCTTGTCCTTCGGCGCGCTGGCATAGCCGTAGCCCGGCATGTCGACCAGCGCCATCGGCGGCAGGTCGGCGCCCTCGCCGGAAAAGCCGTCGGGCACGAAATAGTTGAGCTCCTGCGTGCGCCCCGGTGTGTTCGACGTCCGCGCCAGGCCCTTGTGCCCAACCAGCGCGTTGATCAGCGACGACTTGCCGACATTGGAGCGTCCGGCGAAAGCGATCTCCGCCGGTCCTTCCGGCGGCAGGAACTTCATCGACGGCACGCCGCGGATGAAGATCCAGCCGCGGGTGAACAGCTCCGGGCTTATCGCCGTTTCGTTCGTGCTCTTGTCGTTTGGCATTTTTTCGGGCGCGTTCAAACCGCCGCCTCCAGCCTGGAAATATCGGCGCCGCGGATGGCATCGAGGTTGCGGCTGATCTTGTCGACCGGCCAGTCCCACCATGCTGCCGTCAAAAGCCGCCGCACCGTGAATTCATCGAAGCGCATCTTCACCACCTTGGCCGCATTGCCGGCGACGATCGCATAAGGCGGCACGTCGTGCGTGACAACCGATTTCGCGGCGACGATGGCGCCGTGGCCGATCTTGACGCCCGGCATGACCACCGCGTCCATGCCGATCCACACGTCATTGCCGATGACGGTGTCGCCGCGGATCTCGTTCGACCACGTCCGCGGGTCGAAACCCTCCTCCCAGCCATGGCCGAAGATGTTGAACGGATAGGTCGAGAAGCCGGACATGGCGTGGTTGGCTCCGTTCATGATGAAGCGCGCGCCCTCGGCGATGGCGCAGAACTTGCCGATCACCAGCCGGTCGCCGATGAAGTCGTAGTGATGCAGCACGCATTTCTCGGCGAATTTGTCGGGACCTTCGGGGTCGTCGTAATAGGTGAAGTCGCCGATCTCGATATTCGGCGCGCTCACCAGCCCCTTCAGGAAGCCGACGCGCGGATGCATCGCAATCGGATGCTTGATGTTGGGGTTGGGTCCGGTCATCGCGGTCCTTTGCAGGCGTGTTTGGGCGCGGTCGACGGCACCCGCGCGCGATCAAACTAACGTGATCTGTTCCGCAGCGCCAACCGTTCAATGGTTGCCGCGGCAGATCACGATCGGGTTGGAAAGGGCGCTGTCGAAACCGCTGCCCTGGTAGACCTGGACGTTCGAGGCTCCGGGCGGCAGCGAGAAGCTGCCTTCGACGATTTTCTGCTCGCCGGTCGTCGTGTGCAGCGCCCAGCTGAAGGTGCAGAATTGCGGCGGCGCCTTGGGTTGCACGTGGCTGCAATTGAGCTGCGCGCCACCCAGCATCGCCGCTCCGCCGCAACTCACCGCGTCCTTCGCGGCGGCTGGAAAAGCATATCCCGCCAGCAGCGCCAGCATGATGATCTTGAGCCGGTTCATCGTCTTGTCCTTGCCGCAAACCGGGCCGGTCCGGCCGGGTTCTGGCCTATGCGATATTTTTACCAAGCGCCTTAGTCGGTCTTGCGCTCCGCGTCCAGCAGGATTATGTGCATGATGATAATAAGCATGCTCACGAAAGTTTGTCCGCAGACTCCGAAGCCCTCCCATGTCCACCTCGCCCAATATCAGCTTCGTGCTGCACGATGTCGCGCGCCTGCTCAGGAAGCGATTCGAGCAGCGGTCGCGCGCCTTTGGCCTGACCCGCGCGCAGTGGCAGGTGCTCGCCTATCTTTCGCGGCATGAAGGCATCCACCAGAACAAGCTGGCCGACCTCATCGAGATCATGCCGATCACGCTGGCAAGGCTGCTCGACAAGATGCAGGCGAGCGGCTTCATCGAGCGTCGGCCCGATCCGGCCGACCGCCGGGCGTGGCTTCTCTATCTGACCCCGAAGGCCCATCCGCTCATCGAAGTGATGCGCAGCAACGGCCGGAACACGCGCGAGGAGGCCTTCACCGGCCTGTCCTCGGACGCGCAGCGGCAACTGCTGCAAACCCTTTGCCTGATCAAATCCAATCTGCTCGAGGTCTGCGCCCAGCCGGCCGTCGACCGGGAGAAAGTCCATGTCTGAAGGAACCTCACCCAGAAAGCCCGACGAGGAAAATGTCGGCGAAAGAGTAAGCGACCAGGTCATCAGCCTGGACAGCCAGCGTGAACAGAGGCGCGCCAACCCGCCTGTCGTCGAGGACGACGAGCTGGAAGCGCCCGTGGCGCCGGAGCCGGTAGCCGAGGCCCCCTCGGCCCAACCGAAGCCGGCAGCCGTCACGGTGGCTCCGCCCGCTCCCGTAAAGCCGCGCCGCAGCCTGACGCGGCCGATCCTGTTTGCGCTGCTGCCCGTCGCGCTGGTGGCCGGCGGCTACTACTACGTCATTGGCGGCCAGATCATGACCACCGACAACGCCTATATCCAGGCGCAATCGCTCGGCGTCTCGACCGACGTCTCCGGCACCGTGCAGGAGATCGACGTGCACGACAACCAGGCGGTGAAGAAGGGCGATGTGCTGTTCCGGCTGCGGCCCGCCTCCTTCGAAACCGCGCTGGCGGGCGCCAAGGCGCAGCTCGGCACCGTGCGCAACCAGGTGCTGACGTTGCAGGCAAGCTACCAGCAGTCGCTCGCGTCGATCGACCAGGCGCAAGCGGACATCCCCTATTACGAGTCCGCCTTCCAGCGTCAGCAGGACCTGCTCAAGACCTCGACCGCCTCCAAGGCGACCTTCGACAGCGCCCAGCACGATCTCGTTGCGGCCCGCCAGAAAGTGACCGTCGCCAAGGCGCAGGCGCAGGCGATGCTTGCCCAGCTCGGCGGCGACGCCGGCCAGCCGGTCGAGCAGAACCCGTTCTACCTGCAGGCCCAGTCGGCGGTGGACGACGCGCAGCGCAACCTGAACGATTCCGTCGTCAAGGCGCCGTTCGACGGCATCGTCACCAATGTCGACGCGCTGCAGGTCGGCAAGTACCTGCCGGCCTCGCAGCCGGCCTTCAGCCTGGTGTCGTCGACCGACATCTGGATCGCGGCCGAGCCCAAGGAAACCGAGCTCACCTATGTGCGTCCCGGCCAGACGGCGACGATCAGCATCGACGGCTATCCGGGCCAGGTCTGGCACGGCACCGTCGGCTCGATCAGCCCCGCTTCCTCGTCCAGCTTCTCGCTGCTGCCGGCGCAGAACACCAGCGGTAACTGGGTCAAGGTCGTGCAGCGCATCCCGATGCGGGTGACGATCGACGATCCGGACGGCAAGCCGCCGCTGCGCGGCGGCATGAGCGCCGTCGTCAGCATCGACACCGGTCACGCCCGCGGCCTGCCGGATTTCATCACCAACCTCTTCAAGCAATCCGGACCAAAGTCATGACAACGGCTTCCGCGACAGGCGCGCCCGTGGTCGCCAATCGCGGCGCCATCACCGCTTGCGTGATCCTGGCGGTCATCATGCAGGCGCTGGACACCACCATCGCCAACGTCGCGCTGCCCTATATCCAGGGCAGCGTCTCGGCGAGCGCCGACCAGATCAACTGGGTGCTCACTTCCTATATCGTCGCCGCCGCGGTGATGACGCCGCCATCCGGCTATCTCGCCAACCGCTTCGGCCGCAAGCGCATCCTTTTGGTGGCGATCACCGGCTTCGTGGTGGCCTCGGTGCTGTGCGGTTTCGCCCAGTCGCTGCCGCAGATCGTCGGCTTCCGCCTGCTGCAGGGCCTGTTCGGCGCGGCGCTCGTGCCGCTGTCGCAGTCGATCCTGCTCGACATCTACAGCGTCGAGGAGCGCGGCTCGGCCATGGCGCTGTTCGGCGTCTCGGTCATGGTCGGTCCGGTGCTTGGCCCGGTCATCGGCGGCTGGCTGACCGAGAACGTCTCCTGGCGCTGGGTCTTCTACATCAACGTGCCGATCGGCGCGCTGGCCTTCGCCGGCGTCTCGATGTTCGTCCAGGAAACCAAGCTCGACCTCAAGGCCAGGCTCGACTGGCTGGGCTTCGGCATGCTCTCGATCGCCATCGCCTCGCTGCAGATGTTCCTCGACCGCGGCGAGCAGCTCAACTGGTTCTCTTCGGCCGAGATCATCGTCGAGGCCCTGGTCTGCGCCTCGGCCTTCTACATCTTCATCGTCCATACTTTCACCGCGCGCGACACCTTCGTGAACCCGCGGCTGTTCCTCGACCGCAACTTCGCCGTCGGCATGGTGTTCATCTTCATCATCGGCATCACCTATCTCGCCTCGCTGGCGCTGATGACGCCTTACCTGCAGACGCTGATGGGCTATCCGGTGGTGACGGCCGGCATCGTCATGGGGCCGCGCGGCCTCGGCACAATGGCCTGCATGTTCATCGTCGGCAGGCTGGTCGGCAAGGTCGACACACGCTGGCTGCTGTTCATCGGCCTCGCGATCACCGCCTGGGCGATGTACGACATGACCGGATGGACGCCGGACGTCTCGCAATGGACGATCATCAGCACCGGCTTCATCCAGGGCGCCGGCTTGGGCTTCCTGTTCGTGCCGCTCACCACCATCACTTTCGCCACGCTGGCGCCGGAGCGGCGCTCCGAAGGCACCGGCCTCTACAATCTGTCGCGCAACATCGGCTCCAGCGTCGGTATCTCGGTGGTCACGGCGTTGCTGACGCAGAACCAGCAGATCAACCACGCCAACATCGCCACCTATGTGACGCCGTACAATCCTGCCTTCAGCGATCCGGCTGTCTCGCAGGCGCTGAGCCCCTACACCGCCGCCGGCCGCGCCGCGCTCGATGGCCTAGTCACGCTGCAGGCGACGATCATCAGCTATGTCGACGACTTCAAGCTGATGATGATCCTGTCTTTAGCCGCCATCCCGCTGGTGCTTCTGCTGCGCAAGCCGGGCACGCCGGCCAAGATCGATCACAGCGCTGTTATGGAGTGAGGCGTCCGCCCAGCTCGGCCATCCGGCCGCCGCGACGTCGTCATCCTCGGGCTTGACCCGAGTATCCATGCCGCGACCCTTGCCGTAGGGCGCAACGGAGCAGAATTCTGTAACCGTTGCAACGCCTTAGCGTAACGGCATGGATTCCAGGGTCTGCGCGCGTCGCTTCGCTCCTTGCTCCGCCCTGGAATGACGACCGGGAAGAGGGCCACGGCCAATCGCGAAGGTTGGCGCGGGCGCTGCTGGTGCCGACGTTGGAGATTGGCCGAAACCCCGTGACGTCGTCATCCTCGGGCTTGACCCGAGGATCCATTCCGTGACCTTTGCTGCAGAGTGTGACGGTGCAGAATTCTGTAACCGTTGCAACGCCTTAGCGTAACGGCACGGATTCCAGGGTCTGCGCGCGTCGCTTCGCTCCTTGCTCCACCCTGGAATGACGACCGGGAAGAGGGACACGGCCAATCGCGAAGGTTGGCGCTGTCCCGTCGGCATCTCCAACAAAAAAACCCCGGCCAAAGCCGGGGTTTGATCTGTAACCCGTGGCGCCTTCTATTCCGCCGGCGATGGTTTCTTGCGGAACAGCGCCGCCAGATTGTCCCACAACTCGATCTTGGCGCCCTGGCGCTTCATGATGACGCCCTGCTGCAGGATCGACAGCGTGTTGTTCCAGGCCCAGTAGATGACGAGGCCGGCCGGGAACGAGCCCATCATGAAGGTGAAGATCACCGGCATCCAGGTGAAGATCGCCGCCTGCGTCGGGTCCGGCGGCGCCGGGTTCATGCGCATCTGCAGGAACATGGTGATGCCCATGACCACCGCCCAGGCGCCCATATGCGGCAGGAATGCGGGCGCCGCGAAGGGCAGCAGGCCGAACAGGTTGAAGATCGACGTCGGATCGGGCGCCGCAAGGTCGTGGATCCAGCCGAAGAACGGCGCGTGCCGCATCTCGATGGTGATGTAGAGCACCTTGTAGAGTGAGAAGAAGACCGGGATCTGCAGCGCCACCGGCCAGCAGCCGGCGAGCGGATTGATCTTCTCGGTCTTGTAGAGCTCCATCATCGCCTGCTGCTGCTTCATCTTGTCGTCCGCGTATTTCTCGCGGATCTCGACCATCTTCGGCTGCACCTTCTTCATGTTCGCCATCGAGGCGTAGGACTTGTTCGCCAGCGGGAAGAAGATGGCCTTGACGACGACGGTGGTGGCGAGGATCGCCAGCCCGAAATTGCCGAAGAATTTGTAGAGCGTGTCGATCAGCCAGAACATCGGCTTGGTGATGAAATAGAACCAGCCCCAGTCGATCAACAAATTGAACTGGCGAATGTGACGGTCAGCCTCATAAGCGTTGATCTTGGCGACTTCCTTGGCGCCGGCGAAAATCTCCGTCTCGACAGTCGCGGTCTGGCCGGCATCGACATTGATCGCATCGGTGAGGAAGTCGGATTGATAGCGGTGGCGCCCGTCCTCGAAGTAGCCATAGCGCGGCTGGAAGGGCTGCTTTTCGGTGGGTACCAGGGTGACGGCCCAGTATTTGTCGGTGATGCCGAGCCAGCCGTCTGTCGACTTGCCCGGCTTGACTTCCTTGTCCTTTTCGATGGCCGTGTATTTGTATTCCGTCAGCCCTTCGGAGCCGGTGACGCCGATCAGGCCTTCATGCAGCACATAGGTGCTGGCGACGGCCGGCTTGTCGTAGCGCGTGACGCGGCCGTAGTTGAACAGGCTGACGGCTGCGCTTCCCGAATTCTGCACCGTGTCGGAAACGGTGAACATGTAGTCGTTGTCGACCGAGATGGTGCGCTTGAAGGTCAGGCCCTTGTCGTTGGTGTAGGTGAGCGTCACCGGCGTCGACGGGGTCAGCGTCGGATTGCCTTCGACGCTCCACACCGTGTCCGAACTCGGCACCGCGCCGGTCTTGTCGCTGCCGACGAAACCGATCTCGGCGAAATAGCCGGTAGGCAGCGCCTGCGGGTTGAGAAGCTGGATCTCGGGCGAGTTCTTGTCGACCGTCTCGGTATAGTGCTTGAGCCTAAGGTCGTCGAGGCGTGCGCCGGTCAGGTTGATCGAACCCTCGAGGCTGGGCGTGTCGATCTTGACGCGCTTGGTCGCGGCAACAGCCTGGTCGCGGCTGGCCGCCGTCACCGTATCGCCGCCGGGCGCGTTGGGGATCGCGCCGGCGGTGGGAGCCGGCGTTCCGGCCGCGCCGGAGTTGGCGCCGCCGCCCGCTTCCTTCTTCTGCGCCTCGACGCGCTGCTGCTCGATGCGGGCTTGCTCGCGCTGCTGCTCCATCTTCGGGTTCATGTAGAACACCTGCCAGAGGGTCAGGATCAGCACCGACAGCGCGATGGTGATGAAGAAATTACGATTGTTTTCCATCGAAAGCCCTTGGCCTATCGTGTTCCGCGCAGCCGGCGGGAAAGCTCGGCCTTCAACTGGCCGAACGGGGTGGCAAGCACGTCTTCACGCCCGACGATGACATAATCATTGCCGGGCGCCATGTCATCGGCGGCATGGACGCGCACGGCTTCCCTCAGCCGCCGCCGGACGCGGTTGCGCACCACGGCGTTGCCGACCTTCTTGGTGACGGTGTAGCCGACGCGCGGCGCGAGGTCATCGCCGCGGTCGAGAACTTCAACGAGAAAAAGCCGCCCGCGGCGTTTCTCGCCGCCGCGCACAGCCAGGAATTCCGCGCGTTTCAGAAGCCGCCCGGGGGTCCCCTTTGGCTTGCCGGTTGCGGGCAACGATCTCGTCTTTCGTTCAGGCGCTGAGCCGCTTGCGGCCGCGATTGCGGCGGGCAGCAACGACGCCACGGCCACCCTTGGTGGCCATGCGGGCACGGAAACCATGCCGGCGCTTACGGACGAGCTTGGACGGTTGGTAGGTACGCTTCATTTGTTTTAATACCGCGGGGTGCGGCCCTTCTTGATTCTGTCACTCTGTAACAGGAGCTTTGCCGGGCCGGCTTAGGCGCGATCGAAACCGCGCCGGGACGAATGGCCCGAGCGTGAGCGGGCTTATAGGAAGAAGGTTTTGGGAAGTCAATCCGGGGTGCCCCCGAGAGCATTTTTGCTGGACCAAGGTTGAAATTGGCAAAAAAGCCGCAAATCGCATAAACTTGGCCGATCAAGCCTTTGTGAATGCGCGTCGATGACGAGTGAAACTCTGCCCACGAACGAGAAGGCAAGGCCGGCGGCGAATTCGACGCGCCGGGTGCCGCTGTCGCGCGGCCTGTCGACCAAGCTCCTCTTCCTCACCATCGCCTTCGTGCTTTTGGCTGAAATCCTGATCTTCCTGCCCTGGATCGCCAGCTACCGGGTCAATTGGCTGAAGGAGCGGTTGAGCACCGCCGCCGCCGTGTCGATCGTGCTCTTGCAGGGCGAGCCGAACGCGCTGTCGCATAACGCCCAGAACGACGTGCTGATGGCGATCGGCGCCAAGGCGATCGCGGTGCGCGACGGCGGCGTCTCGCGGCTGCTCGTCGTTTCCGACATGCCGCCCCAGGTCGACGAGCATATCGACATCGCCGATGTCGGCCTGGTCAACGGCATGACCGGCGCGCTCGACACGCTGTTCTTCGGCGGCAAGCGCATGCTGCGGGTCTTCGGCCCCGTCGGCGACAGCGATAAGGAATTCGAGCTGATCATGCCGGACTACAGGCTGCGCGACGCCATGCTTCGATATTCGCGCAACGTCGCCGTCGTCTCGCTGCTGATTTCGCTGTTCACCGCCATGCTGGTCTATGCGGCGATCGACCTGATCATGATCGGGCCGATCCGCACCATGACACGCTCGATCCTGGCCTTCTCCGAGGCGCCCGACGATCCCGGCCGCGTCATCCGCCCCGCCGACCGCGCCGACGAGATCGGCGTGGCCGAGCGCGAGCTGTCGCAGATGCAGGACCGGCTGCAGAAGATGCTGTCGGAGCAGAAGCATCTCGCCGATCTCGGCCTGGCCGTCTCCAAGATCAACCACGACATGCGCAACATCCTGGCGTCGGCGCAACTGATGTCGGACCGCCTGCGCCTGGTGAAGGACCCGACCGTGCAGGCCTTCGCGCCGAAGCTTCTGCGCGCCCTCGACCGCGCCGTCTCCTATTCCGAAGGCGTGCTTCACTACGGCCGCACGCAGGAACCGGCGCCGTCGCGCCGGCGGCTCAGGCTGCGCCAGCTGGTCGACGACGTGCACGGCCTGCTCGACATCGAAGAGGGCATCGAATTCATCAACGGCGTCGAGCTCGCCTTCGAGGTCGACGCCGATTCCGACCATCTCTTCCGCGTGCTCACCAATCTCTGCCGCAACTCCATTCAGGCGATGGCCGCCGACACCGAAAGCGCGGTGGTGCGCCGGCTGGCGGTCGCGGCCGAGCGCCATGGCAGCGTCAGCCGCATCACCGTCACCGACACCGGCCCCGGCCTGCCGCCCAAGGCGCGCGAGAACCTGTTCGCCGCCTTCCGCGGCTCGGCCCGCAGCGGCGGCACCGGCCTCGGCCTGGCGATCGCGCATGAGCTGACCCGCGCCCATGGCGGCACCGTCGAGCTCGTCGAATCGATCGGCGGCCGCACCGTCTTCGCCGTCACCATCCCCGACCAGCCTGTCCGGCTCGACCAGGCGCGCAACGGCCTGCGCCGTCCGGCTTGAGGTTGCCACCTCCGGCTGAGCCGCCTGTCGGCGGCGGCGGGCCTCGATCAAAGCCGGCAAAACCGCCTGCGACAAAACTTTTGCCGGATCGACTTGCTTTTCGCGAATTCAGTCGTTAGGGAACACTCCACATCGCGGCCGGCCGTCTCGACCGGATCGCGGGGCCTGTGTCATGCACGGCCTGTTGCGCGCCCGTAGCTCAGCTGGATAGAGCACCAGACTACGAATCTGGGGGTCAGGAGTTCGAATCTCTTCGGGCGCGCCAAACTACGCTCCGGCCGTTAGGCAGAAGTCTCGGTCGCGAAGTCGCGATAGGAGTGCAACTGGCAGCCCGGACCTTGACCAAGCGCTCGCGGCCCAGGACATCCGACCAGATCGCGGCCGCGTGGCGCCTGCTAAGCGCTCGGGTATAGGCATTCCTCGATTATCTGAAACGGGCCTTCCCAAGGGGACGCCTGATAAGTTGGCGGCCTATATCGGCGAATGAACAGGAAAGCAGCGATCGACGCGCCGTCGAAGGCGCTCACGCGCTTCGAAAAAACAATTGCGAAACAAAATCGGCCGACCTAGCTTATAACCGATTGCATAACGCAATCAGATTGCGGGAATGCCATTTGAGGAACAGGCAATGGCCAAGCTCGTGTTCGGAATGAACCAGTCGCTGGATGGCTACGTCGATCACATGGAGTTCGCGCCAAGTCCCACGCTCTTTCGCCATTTCATCGAGGAGGCGCGCGGACAGGCCGGCAGCGTCTACGGTCGCCGCATGTATGAGATCATGCGTTACTGGGACGACGATCATCCCGAATGGGATGCGGACCAACGGGCCTTCGCGACGGCATGGCGGAGCCAGCCGAAATGGGTCGTCTCGCGTTCGCAGAAGTCTGTCGGCCCCAATGCCAGGCTTGTCGAGGACGATCTTGAGGGCGCGATCCGAAAGCTGAAGGCCGAGCGCGACGGCGAAATCGAAGTCGCTGGTCCGGATCTGGCGCGAAGCCTGACCGAGCTTGGCTTGATCGACGAGTATCGCATCTACCTGCACCCCGTCGTGCTTGGTCACGGCAAGCCATATTTCGCCGGACCCCGGCCGCGGCTCCGCCTCGTGGCTCATGATCGGATCGACGAGGATGTGATCAGGCTGACCTACGGCCCTGCCTGATCGCGATCGAGACAGAAAACCCTTGCACCGCGCCCATCGTCGGCTGGGTAGCCTCTTCCATCAACCAGTGGCCGGAATCGGGGATGACGACTTCGGCCACATTGGTGGCGGCGTTGCGCATGACGGTCGCCTCCAACTCCGAGAAGCAGCGGCTCACCAACGTCAGACCGGCTTCGCCAGCCGGCACGGCGATCTCGACGCAGGTTCCGGCTTCCTGACCGAACTCACGGTGAAAAGACAGCATGGCAGCGTGGTGTAGGTCGCCATCGCGATTGAGCCATAAGCCATTGTTGAGGCACTTCGTCGGCTCGCTCTCGCCGATATCGACCCGAGGGCGGAACTGTACGCGAGGACTACATTGCGCTGTAGCAGGGTCTCGTGCGGTGGTCTTCTTTCGAAAATGCCTAATTGGAAGATGCGCCATGAACGAGTTAGCGGAGCGGACAGAGCGTCCACAGGCCGTCATGCCCGCTCGCCGGGAACCGGGAGAATATCAGCCTCGGCGGCGCAATAAGGCACGTGGCGGAAATCGCGGATGCGGACGACTTCATCGCCGCGCCAGTCGATCAGCACGAAGCCGCGCACCATATCGCCGGCTCGCGGGTTACGGATCAGAATTGCCGGTCGGGCCTCGACAAAGCCGAGCGACAGCGCCCAGTCGCTTATGCGGTCGTAATTGCCGAAATAGGTCGAGGCTTCCTTCTTGCCGCGCAAGCGCGCGCGGTTGACGACGTCGACCTGGATGTCCTCGGCGATCATCATCCTCACCCCGTCGAAATCGCGCGCGTTGAACAGGTCGACATAGCGGCGCAGCCGCCGCTTCTCCTCCGGGTCGAGCTTCGGCATGGTCATGTCGTCCGGCAACGCCGCCATCGCCTTCAACTCCGCCCGGCCGCGATGCAGCGCCGCCTTGACGGCGGCAAGCGTCGCGCCCGTCACCTCGCAGGTCTCGTGCAGGCTGAGGCCGAGCACGTCGACCAGGATCACGGCGCTGCGCTGCGCCGGCGTCAGCCGCATGAAGCTGCGCAGGCTCATGGCAGTCGCGAGCCTCGTCTCGGCGCTGGCGGAGAGGTCCGCTATCGCGGTCATGTCGGCCTCGCTCATTCGCGAACGCTCCCGCTGGCGGCGGCGCAGATGATCCTGCGCCGCATTGTGGGCGATGCGGAACAGCCACTGTTCGGGGCGTTCGACGCGCGCGCCCCCATCATGCGCGGCAAGCGCCTTCACCACCGCCTCCTGCACGATGTCCTCGCCCTCGATCGCCGAGCCGGCCATGCGGGCGGCGTAGCGATGCAGCTTCGGCCGCAGGCCGACGAGCATGGCTTCAAGTTCCGCGCGGCCGAACCCTGCTGAGCTCATCGTCCTCTTTCTCGCCTCGCCGATCACATGCCGTCCCCTGGTCAGGCGGGCACGGCTTCATCGGCCCCGGCCAGCATACGATAGTTGCCGACGATCTTCGCCGGCGACCTCGCCAGCGGCGTCGAACGCCGCCCGGCATGATCGGCGCCGAAGGCCTTGAACGTGTCCAGCTCGGTCAGCGCCGAACTGTCCTTGTCGTAGCCGACGAGGTGGACGAACTCGCCATTCTCCAGTTCGAGCACCAGATAGCGCACCGATTGCGGCTGCGTTTCATCCAGCGCCTCGAACACCTTTGCCACCAGCGCCCGGTTCTCGGCGATGCTGGCGTCTTTCACGCCGTAGCGGATGAGATTGTAGGTCATGGTCGTCTCCTGTTTGCGGATCTGCGTGAGGAAGACGTTCCATGGCGTCGAAAGGATTCACGGGTGGGTTACTATCTTTCGATTCGTCTCCTGCGGTCAGCCTGTTCCGCCGACCATGGAGACGATCGTGTCGTCGCCGGCCGATTGCGGTCGCATCCGGCCGCTAGCCAGCTCGATCGACAGTTTGCACAAGGCCGAGTTGACCGGCGTCGCCATGCCGTTGAGCCGCCCCAGAAGGACGATCTCGCCATTGAGGAAGTCCGTTTCGAGCGAACCGGTCCCGCGCACGATGCTTTGCAGCGTCGAGGAGCCGACACGCGTTCGGCCGGGGATGGCGGTTATGCTCAATTCCTCGCGCGCCATGGCGTCGGTCTTGTCCCAGTCGATTCCGGCGGCGGTGAGCACCGCCTCGGCTTCGGCGCGCGCCTTGGCATACCATTTCCGCTGCAGCTCGGTCTCGCCCAGCGCCGCCTCGATGATGTTGCGAAGGTTGGCGAGCAGCTTGCGGTACTTGCTGCTCATCACATTGTCCCTGGGGTCGACGATGAAACCGGACGCGCTCAGAACCCCGCACAGCTTCTCGACCGTGTCGTCGGTTCCGGAAGGGTAGCGGCCGATATCGAAGGCGCCGATCTTGGGCGCGAAATAGGCCGCTACCTGGCCGGGCGTGTCGTAATCGGCCGGCAGCATCACCGTCGCGCCATAGACATTGGCGAAGAAACGCAACGCCAGCGGCTCGTTGGCAACGCCGTTCTGGAAACAGAATACGGGTTGCGCCGCTACGCCGGCGGCGTTGAGCCGCTGCAGCGCGCCGAGCGTGTCGGGGGTCTTCATTGTCAGGAAGACGACATCGTCCGGCCTGAAGGAAATCTCGGTCGGATCGGCATGGACAGGAAAGCGCGCGGTCCTGGTGCCTTGCGGGGTGGAAAGCGACAGCCCCGAAGCGCGGATGGCGTCGAGCTGCCTGCCGCGGGCGATGCCGAGGACCGCATGCCCCGAAAAGCTCAGCTGGGCCGCGATGGCGCCGCCGACCGCGCCGATGCCATAGACGATGATGCGCATGCTGTTCCCGTTGTGGTTGGAGTTGGGACTTCGGTCGACAACGATTGACCGAAAAAGCCTACAGCGTCGTCGCTGGACCGGCGATCACCCGCGCCTCCGTTCACGCAATCGTGGCTGCCGTCGCCCGCCCCGCGCTGCGCCCCGAAAAGATGCAGCCGCCGAGGAAGGTGCCTTCCAGCGCCGCGTAGCCGTGCACGCCGCCGCCGCCGAAGCCGGCCACTTCGCCCACCGCATAGAGACCCGGCACCGGCTCGCCGGCCGCATCAAGAACGCGGCTGTCAAGATCGGTCTGCAGCCCGCCCAGCGTCTTGCGGGTCAGGATGTTGAGGCGCACGGCAATCAGTGGGCCGTTCGCCGGAGCGAGCATCTTGTGCGGCCTGGCGGTGCGGATCAGCTTGTCGCCCAGATAGGCGCGCGCGCCGCGCAGCGCGGTGATCTGGGCATCCTTGGAGAATGGATTGTCGAGTTGCATGTCGCGGGCTCGGATCTCGCGCTCGACCTGGGCGACCTCCAGCAGCGGCGCGCCGCCGGCCAGCGCGTTCATGCGCGCCACCAGCTTTGCAAGGTCAGCCTCGACGATGAAGTCCTCGCCCTTTTCCATGAACGCCTTCACCGGGCCGGGAATGCCGCTTGTTGCGCGCCCCAGCACCTGCCGCCAGCTTTTCCCCGTGAGGTCGGGGTTTTGTTCGGAACCCGACAGCGCGAACTCCTTCTGGATGATTTTTTTGGTCAGGATGAACCAGGAATAGTCGAAGCCGGTGCCCATGATGTGGCTGAGCGTGGCCAGAGTGTCGAAGCCCGGATAGAGCGGCACCGGCAGGCGCTTGCCGCGCGCGTCGAGCCAGATCGAGGAGGGACCGGGAAGGATGCGGATCGCGTGATCCGTCCAGATCGGCGCCCAGTTCTTGATGCCCTCGACATAGTGCCACATGCGGTCGCGGTTGATGATCGAGCCGCCGGCAGCCTCGGTGATCGGCAGCATGCGCCCGTCGACATGGTCGGGCACGCCGGTGATCATGCGCTTTGGCGGCGCGCCGAGGCGCTCAGGCCAGTTCCTGCGCACCAGCTCGTGGTTGCCGCCGATGCCGCCGGAAGCCACGATCACCGCTTGCGCATGGAGCTCGAAGTCTCCGGTCACGGCGCGCGAGCTCTTGTGGCCGCGTTCGACGCTGCTCGGCTCCAGCACGTCGCCGCGCACGCCGGTGACGGTATCGCCGGAGCGGACGATCTCGTTGACCCGATGGCGGAACCTGAACTCCACCAGCCCGCGCTTTTGCGCCTCGCGCACGCGCAGCACGAAAGGTTCGAGCACGCCGGGCCCGGTGCCCCAGGTGATGTGGAAGCGCGGCACCGAATTGCCGTGGCCGGCCGCATTGCCGCCGCCGCGCTCAGCCCAGCCGACGACGGGGAAGAATTTCAGGCCGCGCTCGATCAACCACGAGCGCTTCTCCCCGGCGGCGAAGCCGACATAGGCCTCAGCCCATTTGCGCGGCCAGAAATCCTCCGGACGGTCGAAGGCGGCCGTGCCCATCCAGTCCTCGAGCGCGAGGTCGTGGGAATCGCGGATGCGCATGCGCCGCTGCTCGGGCGAATCGACCAGGAACAAGCCGCCGAACGACCAGAAGGCCTGGCCGCCCAGCGACTGCTCCGGCTCCTGGTCGACGATGATGATCTTCTTGCCGGCGTCGGTCAGCTCGGCCGCGGCGACGAGGCCCGCCAGCCCCGCGCCGACAATGATCACGTCCGCGTCAGCCATTTTTCCTCCGTGGCCGGCAAAGCAATTCCAGGAAAAGTGCGAAGCGGTTTCCGTCCGGAATTGCGTCTAACAAAAGATCTAGACGTTCTCCCAGCCGTCCTTTTCTCCGGCGCGGAAGATGGCGTCGATGACTTTCTGGTTGAGCACCGATTCCTCCAGCGTGAAGACGCGGTCCTTGCCACCCTGCGCGGCACGCACGAAGGCCTCGCATTCCAGCCGGTACTGCTGCGTGCCCGGGAAGCGGAACACCTGGGCCTCGGTGTGGTTCTGGTTGTGCAGCTCGATGCGGTGATGCTCGTAGAGCCCGGCATTGAACGGGCCAAAAACCTCGATGAAGCCCTTCTCGCCGTGGAACACCATTACCTGGCGGGCCGCCATCTGCGTCGACAGATAGAAGGACAGCTCGAAATCGCCGAAGTCGGCGCGGATCGAGGAATAGATGTCCGTGCCGAAGGTCTTGTCGCGCTCGATCGTCGCCTGCACGCGGATCGGCTCCTTGCCGGTCGAAAAGCGCGTCGACACCGTCGGATAGACGCCGATGTCGGGCAGCGCGCCGCCGCCGAGATCGAGCTGGTTGCGCATGTTCTTGGGGTCGACATTGTAATAGGAGAACGCGCCCTGCACATGGCGCAGCCGGCCGATCGCGCCGCTGGCGATGAGGTCGCGCACCTTGATCCATTGCGGATGGTAGACGACCATGAAGGCCTCGCAGACCAGCACCTTCTTTTCGTCGCGCAGCTTGATCAGCGGCGGGATGTCCTTGGCGTCGAGCGCCAGAGGCTTCTCGACCAGCACATGCTTGCCCGCCTCGATCGCCTTCGCCGTCCATTCGACATGCTGCGAGGTCGGCAGCGGGATATAGACGCCGTCGACGTCCGGGGAGGCAAGCAGTTCCTCATAGGAGCCGAAAGCGTGGCGGGCGCCGAAACGCTCGCCAAGAGCCTTGGCTTTCGACAGGTCGCGGCTGGCGATCGCCGACAGGACGCCGTTCTCCGACTCCACGATTGCCGGCAAAAGCTGCTCGCGGCCGATCTTTGCCGTCGACAGAACACCCCATCGGAACATTGTGCTTCTCCATGTCGGTTTACAGGTAACGAGGTTTGCCCGAAATCGACGGAAAAGCCAATCGCAGACGCGGGCCACAAAACGCCTTCGTCATCCTCGGGCTTGACCCGAGGATCCATTCCGTAACCCTTGACGGTAAAGTGCGGCGGCGCAGAATTCTGTAACCGTTGCAACGCTTTAGCGTCACGGAATGGATACTAGGGCCTGTGCGCGTCGCTTCGCTCCTTGCTTCGCCCTGGGATGACGAACGCGAGGACGCGGGGCTTGGAACTACCCCCTTCTCCCCATCAGCGTCATGTCGAAGTCGACGATGTTGGAATAGAGCGGCGTGCCGACATCCATGCCGTAGCGCGACCTCAGCACCTTGCCGGTGACGTGGAACTTGATCGTCCCGCCCTTCAATCCACCGAGTTCGGCGGTGAATTTTTCCGGAAACGTCTTGCCGCGCGCCGTCAGCCGGCCGGTGACAAGCGCCGTCGTGTCGCCGGTGCGGGTGACGCTGGTCGAGCGAAACTGGATTTCGGGATTGTTGGCGGCGTCGAACACCGCGTCGGAGCGCAGGAAGGCGTCGATGCGGCCCTGCCCGGTGCCGACGCTTTCGGGATAGATGGTGAGGTCGACCTTGGAGCGGCCGACATCGCCATTGTCGATGCGGATCGTGCCCTTGAAGCGGCCGAAGGCGCCGTCGAAACCGCCGCCGCCGGCCTTGCCGATGGTGAAGCGGACCGAGGAGCCCGACGGGCTGATCGTGTAGCTGCCGGCGGCGTCGCTGAGCGCCACCGCGGCAACGGCAGGCACGGCAAGGCAAGCGGCAAAAGCCGCCAATCCGAGGATGCGCGCGTTCATGGGTTTCTTCCTTCCGCAGATACGTTTTTCTGCGTTCTCGCCCCACCAACGAATGATGGAGCGGTTCTATTCCCCACCTGACGAAGGTGTGATCATGCGCGTCAGCACCGTGTCGCGCAGCAGGAAATGATGGCGCAGCGCCGCCGCCACATGCAATGCGACCAGCGCGATGCCGGCATAGGCGAGATACCAATGGGCGGATGCCCAAAAGCTCTCCGAAGCGTCGGATTCGGCCAGCGGCAGATTGGGCATGACGAACAGGTCGAACGGCATGGTCGGGATTTCCAGTGTCGACACCGAGACCAGCGCCCAGCCGGACAGCGGCAGCGCGATCTGGAAGGCATAGAGCGCGAAATGCGCCAGCGGCGCGGCCTTGCGTTCCAGCATTCCGACCGGGGCCGGCAAGGCCGGCGCCGCATTGCCGAGCCGCCAGGCGATGCGCAGGATGATCAGGCCGAGCAACAGGAAGCCGAAGGATTTGTGCAACTGGATCAACTCGAAGGACGTCCGCTGGCTTGTCGTGCGCACCATGACGAAGCCGAGCACGAACTGGCCGATGAAAATGATGCCGATCAGCCAGTGGAGGACGATCGTCGCCCAGCCATAGCGGGTCGCGGTGTTGGTGAGGGCGTGCATGCGAGGCGAACGAAGCTGAGCCGCGCTTTCTTCCGCCTTGCCCACTTTGGGGAGGGGCGGCTCACCCGCTCACCTTGAAGAAATCCACGAAAGCCCTCAGCGCCGGCCGCATCTGCCTGCGGCTCGGATAGTAGACGAAAAAGCCCTCGAAGGTCGGACACCAATCCTCCAGCACGCGGATCAGCCTGCCGTCGGCGAGCGGCGCTCGCACATAGGGTTCGAAGACGAAGGCAAGCCCGGCGCCGTCGACCGCCGCCTGGGCGATCAGATGATCTTCGTCCAGGATCAGCGGCCCTTCGACCGCGATCTCGATTTCCTCGCCATCCTTCTCGAATTCCCAGCGGTAGAGGATGCCGCTGGAGAAACGGAAGCGGATGCAGCGGTGACCGGCCAGCTCGCGCGGATGGCGCGGCTTCGGCGTGGTCGCGAAATAGGACGGCGCGGCGATCACCGCGCCGTGGATATTCGGCCCGATGCGCACCGCGATCATGTCGCGCTGCAGGCTTTCGCCGAGCCGCACGCCGGCGTCGAAGCCGCCTTCGACCACATCGGTGAAGCGATCCTCGATGACGATCTCCAGCACGATGTCGGGATAGGCGGCGGCAAACGCGCCGAGCCGCGGCGTCAGCACCAGATGCGCGGCGGTGCGCGGCACACTGAGCCGCAGATTCCCGGCCGGCCGGTCGCGCGCCTCGACCGCCGTCTCCAGCGCCAGATCGATCTCCGACAACGCCGGCCGCAGCCGTTCGAGCAACTGTGCGCCTTCCTCGGTCGGCGCGACGCTGCGCGTGCTGCGGGCCAGAAGCCGCACGCCGAGCTGGGCTTCCAGGCTCGACACGGCATGACTGACCGCCGACGGCGCGATGCCGAGCTCGCGCGCCGCCCGGCGGAAGCTGGCGCATTGGGCGACGGTGGCGAGCACCGCGAGTTGGGAGAGGTTGGTTCGGTTCATTGTTCTATTTTATAGAGCAAGCCGTGCGAAAGAGAACCGATTATCGAGCGTGGAGCAAGGCGTTATCTCCTTCCCATCGCAACAAGGAGACGCGTGATGAGAACCCGCAAACTCGGAACTGAACTCGAAGTCTTCCCCGTCGGCCTCGGCTGCATGGGCATGAGCTTCGGCTATGGCGGCCAGCCGGAGGCGGAAGCCATCGCCACGCTGCGCCGCGCCGTCGAGATCGGCGTGACCTTCTTCGACACCGCCGAAGTCTATGGTCCCTTCGAGAACGAAATCCTGCTCGGCAAGGCGCTGCAGCCGGTGCGCGACAAGGTCACCATCGCCACCAAATTCGGCTTCAAGATTTCCGAGCACGGCTCGGGCATGGACCGCATGATCGGCGTCGACAGTCGCCCCGAGCACGTCAAGGCAGTGGCCGAAGCCTCGCTCAAGCGGCTCAATACCGGCGTGCTCGACCTCTACTACCAGCACCGCGTCGACCCCAACGTGCCGATCGAGGACACGGTCGGCGCCATGGCCGAGCTGGTGCGCGAGGGCAAGGTGCGGGCGCTCGGCCTGTCGGAGGTGAGCGGCGCGACGCTGCGCCGGGCGCATGCCGTGCACCCTATCGCCGCCGTCCAGAGCGAGTACTCGCTGTGGAGCCGCGATCCCGAGGACGAGGTGTTCGACGTCTGCCGCGAGCTCGGCATCGGTTTTGTCCCCTATAGCCCACTCGGCCGCGGCCTGCTCACCGGCACGATCGGCAAGCCGGACGCGCTCGGCGCCGGCGACTGGCGCCGCACCCTGCCGCGCTTCCAGGCCGAGGCGATGGCAGCCAACAATGCGGTCATCGCGGTGCTGGAAAAGCTGGCGGCTGAAAAGGGTGTGACATCCGCGCAGCTGGCGCTTGCCTGGGTGCTGCACCAGGGCGATTTCATCGTGCCGATCCCCGGCGCAAGGAAGATACGCCATCTGGAGCAAAACACGGCGGCGGCCGGCATCGAGCTGAGCGCCGCCGAGGCTGCGTCGATCGGTGATGCGCTGTCGCCTGACAAGGTGGTCGGCAAGCGCTACACCGAGGAACTGCTGGCACTGGTGAATGGGTGAGTGCGAGGCGTGTTGAGATAATGGAGGGGCGCTTCGGCGCCTCTTCTATTTGAGACGTTGGCGCGAGGCGCCCCCCCTCTGTCCTGCCGGACATCTCCCCCACTTGGGGGGAGATTGGCTGTCACCGCCGCTTTCGCCAATTACCGAGGTTGAAGGAAGAGGCACAGCGCCGAAGCTTCTGATCTCCCCCCTTGTGGGGGAGATGGCCGGCAGGCCAGAGGGGGCGCTGTCCCGCCGACAGAGGGCTCTTTGTCCAATTGAGCGCGTCGGGGGACTGCCCCTACCACGGCACCACACTGATCTCCGGCCAGTACTCCCGCGCCCTTTTCCCCTTCGCCTCATGCGTCCGCTGATTGTCCAGCACCCTGTTCGGCGTAATCCGAAACGAAAAAATGTCGTCGAACCCGAATGGCGCCACCAGCTCCAGCGCTTCGTCCCGTCCGAACCGCACCCCGACCGCATGCGTCTTCGAGGCAAAATAGCTCACCGGCTCGCTCGCGCTCGCATAGCGCGGGCACTCCTGCCCGAATTTTTGCGGATACCACAGATGCACCCGCGCCTGGTTGCGCACCTCGACCGGCAGCGACAATCCCGCGAAATGCTTCGCCGCCCGGCGGATCACCGCATCCTCTGCCTCGTAGGACAAATCGGCGTCGTCGAAATAGAACAGGTCGACATCCTTGATGCCGTATCCAGGCGGCTTGCCGGTCAGATGGTTCCAGACGCTGTTGTAGAGCGCGCCGGAAACCACCAGCCAATCCGGCAGCGCGAGTTGGCGCACCCGCGCCAGCGTCTCGCTGAGCAGCGGGTCGGCCGCAACGATCCTCAGGAACGCCGCGCGCTGTTCTTCAAAAGGCAGGCCGGAATAGCGGAGATGGTGCATCGCCCTTTGGAGGGCGATTCGCCGTGCTCGGGCAATCCCAGAAAGCGTTAAGCCCTCAGCACGCCGCCCGTCTGCTTGTTGACGTTGTCGACGATGCGCTTGGCCAGCGCCTCGAAGTCCTCGTCGGTCAGCGTCTTTTCGACCGGCTGGATCGACACTTCGATGGCGATCGACTTCTTGGCCGCCCCCAGCGAGGCGCCTTCGAACACGTCGAACACCGAAACGCCGGTGACCAGCTTCTTGTCGGCGGCTAAAGCTGCCCGGACCAGCGTGCCGGCCTCGACCGTCCGGTCGACGACGAAGGCGAAATCGCGCTTCACCGCCTGGAAGGGCGAAAGCTCCAGCTTCGGCTTGGTGCGCGTCGGCTTGGCCTTCGGCTCCGGCACGGCGTCGACGAAAACCTCGAAGCCGCAGAGCGGACCGGACACGTCCAGCCCGTCCAGCGTCTTCGGATGGAATTCGCCGAAGGTGCCGAGCACGGTCTTGGGGCCGAGCTTGATCGTGCCCGAGCGCCCGGGATGATACCAGGCGGGACCGCCCGGCTCGATCTGCAGCCGGTCGACCGGCGCGCCGCAGGCCTCGAGCGCCGCGATCGCGTCCGCCTTGGCGTCGAACACGCCGACCGGTCCGGCATTGCCGGCCCAACTGCGGCCCGAGCCATCGAGCTTGGCGGTGCCGCGCCGCACGCCGGCGGCGACGCGCCGCTGCTGTTCCGGCGTATCGCCTTCATAGGTGCCGGAGACCTCGAACAGCGCCACATCGCCGATGCCCTTGTCGGCATTGCGCTGCGCGGCCGCGATCAGCCCCGGCAGCAGCGAGGGCCGCATGTCGGACATGTCTGCGGCGATCGGGTTGGCGAGCTTGAGCCCTGTCTGGCCGCCGCCGAACAGCTCGGCATGCTTTGCCGGGATGAACGACCAGGTCACGGCCTCCATCATGCCGCGCACGGCCAGCGCGCGCTTGGCGGCGCGGGTGCGCACCTGCAGCGTGGTCAGGATCTTGCCGTTGACCGCGTCATGCGAGGTCAGCGGCTGCGGTGCGATGTTGTCGACGCCGTGGATGCGCATCACCTCTTCGACGAGATCGGCCTTGCCGTCGACATCGGGCCGCCAGGAGGGGACCTTCACCTTGACGACGTCGCCCGAGCCCTGCGGCTCGAAGCCCAGGCGGGTCAGGATGTCGAGGGCTTCTTCCCTCGGCACCTCGATGCCGGTCAACCGCTTCACTTCCGAAAGCGGGAAGGTGACGACCTTCGCCTTATGGCCGGCATAGCCGGCAACCTCGATTTCAGATGGCGTGCCGCCACAGAAATCGAGCACCAGCTTGGTCGCGAGCTCCACGCCAGGCACCATGAATTCGGGATCGACGCCGCGCTCGAAGCGGTAGCGCGCATCGGTGATGATGCCGAGCGCGCGGCCGGTCCGCGCGGTGGTGATCGGGTCCCAGAGCGCCGATTCGATCAGCACGTCGGTGGTGTTCTCGTCGCAGCCCGAATGCTCGCCGCCCATGATGCCGGCGATCGATTCCACGCCATTGTCATCGGCGATCACGCACATCTCCGGCGTCAGCGTGTATTCGCGCCCGTCGAGCGCCAGCACCTTCTCGCCGTCCTTGGCGCGGCGCACCACGAGGTTGCCGGCGACCTTGCTCGCATCGAACACATGCAGCGGCCGGCCGCGGTCGAAGGTGACGTAGTTGGTGATATCGACCAGAGCGCTGATCGGGCGAAGCCCGATGGCGATCAGCCGCTGCTGCAGCCATTTCGGCGACGGGCCGTTCTTGACGCCCTTCACCAGCGTCAGCGCGAAGCCGGGGCAGAGCTCAGGCGCCTCGATCGTGACCTTGACCGGGCACAGACCATCGCCGGCATGCGGCATGATCCCGCCGCCCACCAAGCGGCCGAGCCCGCTCGCCGCGAGGTCGCGCGCGATACCGTAGACGCTGGTGGCGTCCGGCCGGTTCGGCGTCAGGTTGATCTCGATGACCGGATCGTCGAGATGCGCGTAGGCGGCGAAGCTGGTGCCGACCGGCGCATCCTGCGGCAGATCGATGATGCCGTTATGCTCGTCGGAGATTTCCAGCTCGCGCTCCGAGCACATCATGCCATGGCTTTCGACGCCGCGGATCTTGCCGACCGAGAGCGTCACGTCGATGCCGGGAACATAGGTGCCGGGCGCCGCGAAAGCGCCGATCAGGCCTGCGCGGGCGTTGGGCGCGCCGCACACCACCTGCACCGGCGGCTTGCCGTCGCCGGTGTCGACGGTCAGCACGCGCAGCCGGTCGGCGTCGGGGTGCTGCACCGCAGTCAGCACCTTGGCGATGACGAAGGGCTTCAGGCCGGCCTTGTCGTCGACATGCTCGACTTCGAGGCCGATCGCGGTCAGCCGCTCGACGATTTCGGCCAGAGAGGCGCCGGTCTCGAGATGGTCCTTGAGCCAGGAGAGGGTGAATTTCATGGTTCTGTTCCGTTTGGTCCTTGCTCGTCCGACCCTTGTTGGTTGGGGCGGGGCACGCTGGTCTTCAGATGTCTGGGCAGGTCGTCCGGCATGTGCAGGAAGGGCAGTTGCTCACGCACATAGGCATGCAGCGTCGGCTTGAAATAAGCCGGCATGTCCATGGCGCCGAGCATGAAATAGATCTGGTTGTCGAGCCGTTGGTCGATATAGGCGATCGGCGAGCCGCAGATGCCGCAGAACGAGCGCTCCACCGGACCGTTGCGGTAGCTTTTCAGCGATTTGCCCTCGAGCGCGACCTGGTCGGCCACGAAGCCGACAAAAGCCGACACCGGCGCGCCGCTGGCGCGCCGGCAATCGCCGCAATGGCAATAGCTGATGTGGTGCGGCTCGGCTGAAGCCTCGAACCGCACGGCGCCGCAGCGGCAACCCCCGGTGTGGGGTGCGGTCATGTCGATAACCCCCCGAACAGCGTCGGCAGGTCGAGCGGCCTGAAGCCGTAATGCGCCAGCCAGCGCACGTCGGCGTCGAAGAAGGCGCGCAGGTCCGGCATGCCGTATTTCAGCATGGCGATGCGGTCGATGCCCATGCCCCAGGCAAAGCCCTGATATTCGTCGGGATCGAGCCCGCCGGCGCGCAGCACGTTCGGGTGCACCATGCCGCAGCCCAGGATCTCCATCCAGTCGGAGCCTTCCCCGAAGCGCACTTCGCCCGGGCGCGAACGGTCGCACTGGATGTCGACCTCGAGGCTGGGCTCGGTGAACGGGAAGAAGGACGGACGGAAGCGCATCTTGACCGACGGCACCTCGAAGAAGGCCTTGCAGAACTCCTCCAGCACCCACTTCATGTTGGCGACGTTGGCTGATTTGTCGACCACCAGGCCCTCGACCTGGTGGAACATCGGCGAGTGGGTGGCGTCGGAATCCTGCCGGTAGGTCTTGCCGGGGATGACGATGCGGACCGGCGGCTTCTGCTTCTCCATGGTGCGGATCTGCACGGGCGAGGTGTGGGTGCGCAACAGCTTGCGCTCGCCCTTCTCGTCCGGCTGGAAGAAGAAGGTGTCGTGCATCTCGCGCGCCGGATGTCCCTCGGGAAAATTCAGCGCGGTGAAATTGTAATAGTCGGTCTCGATATCCGGGCCTTCGGCGATGGCGAAGCCGAGATCGCCGAAGATCGCCGCGATCTCGTCGATCACCTGGCTGATCGGATGAATGCGGCCGCGCTCGGCCGGCGACTGGCGCACCGGCAGCGTCACGTCGACCGTCTCGGCCGCGAGCCGGGCCGCGATCGCCACATCCTTCAGTTCCGCCTTGCGCTGGGTGAGCGCTTCGGTGACGCGGTTCTTCAGGCCGTTGATCGCCGGCCCCTTCACCTGGCGCTCCTCGGCGCTCATTGCGCCCAGCGTCTTCAGCATTTCGGAGACGGAACCCTTCTTGCCCAGCGCAGAGACGCGCACCGCCTCGATCGCGGCCTCATCCGCCGCCGCCGCGATTTCGGCGAGCAACGAGCCTTCCAGGGCTTCAAGATTTCCAGGGGTGGCGTTCACGGCGAAGCTCTCTCGGTCGGGCGACTGTCACCATTTCGGTTTCGTCGTCGCCATTTTGGTTACATCAGGCATAAGAAAAACCCGCGCCAGCCGTGCCAGCGCGGGTTCCCCAAATCAGAATTGCGTATGCTTGGGAAGCGCTGGCTTAGGCGACAGCGCTCTCAAAAGCATTCGGCGTGGTGTTCTTCAGATATTCGAGCGCGACCTTGGCCTTGGCGACCAGCGCGGCGAAAGCCTGCGGCTCGTGGATGGCCATGTCCGAAAGGACCTTGCGATCGATCTCGATGCCGGCCTTGTTGAGGCCGTCGATGAAACGGCCATAGGTCAGGCCATGCTCGTGGGTCGCGGCGTTGATGCGCTGGATCCACAGCGCGCGGAACGAGCGCTTCCGGTTCTTGCGGTCGCGGTAGGCGTATTGCAGCGACTTCTCCACCGCCTGCTTGGCGATGCGGATGGTGTTCTTGCGGCGGCCGTAGAAACCCTTGGCGGCCTTCAAAACCTTCTTGTGCTTGGCGTGGGCGGTAACGCCTCTCTTTACGCGTGCCATGTCATGATCTCCTTAAAACGTTGTCCAAGCCGAGGGATTAGAGGCCGTTCGGCAGAAAATTCTTGATGACCTTCTTGCCGTCCGGTTCAGCCAGAACCATCGTGCCGCGGGCATCGCGAATGAACTTGTTGGAACGCTTGATCATGCCGTGGCGCTTGCCGGCGGCAGCCGACAGCACCTTGCCGGTGGCAGTAATCTTGAACCGCTTCTTGGCGGCCGATTTGGTCTTCATCTTGGGCATTTTGCTACTCCGTATTGGTGGCGCACCATCGCGCTTCTTGTCTCGCTTCGGGCCGACCAAAGCCCGAAAAGCAAATGAAACCGCCACGGCATGCCCTGCCGGGCGGTTTTCTTGGAACGGCGGTCCTATAGATCAAACAGGGCCGGTGCGCAACACCTGAAGCCGACACACCTGACGCTGCACGCACCGAAGCTGCGCGCCCTCCTCAAGTCTCCGAAGATTAGAGTGTGCTAACGCAGCGCTCATCAGTCACACGTCACCTCTCGTGGACTCGAGATTGAAAAGGACGCGTTCCAATACATATTCGTCGCCGTCGAAGACGAACTCGGCGCGATAAAATCCATAGCCCCAGTGCTCTGGAGCACCCGCTACCACTTCTTTCCCATCGATGGTCGTGGTCGCCGGCAAGGCCCACACCTTGTCTCCCAATTCCTTTGTTGGCGGCCGGTCGCCTAGGTAGCAATAAGCGAAGCCTCGGTCCCGCCCGTCGTCGACATCGATATTTGTTGTATTTACCGACGGTAGGATTTCATACGCGGCAATCCTCGCGGTACGCTCCACAGGCCATTTGTCTTGCCTCATCGAAGTGTCCGCCGGATAGAACGCAGCAGCTTTTGTGGTGCTGCTACCTTTGCTGCTGGCTTTCAGCCCCACCAATTGTGTACCATCGCGGCGCAGTGCCCCGAAATCCGGTTGCCAGAAGCCTCCATTTACCCCTAGGGCCAGCCCATCGTCGCGGGTCTGTTTTTTCGCCTTTTTTCGCGCTTCGCGAATTTCGCTCGTAAGGGAGGCTTGGGTGGTCGTGTCCAAGAGTGTCTGGGAGATAGTCCAGTAGCGGGCAGCGGTCGATGGCCGGTACTTGCGCACGATCTCCCGCTCCGGCCCGGACAGTCTCCAGCGGGAAAAGGCGGAGCAACTTCTTCCGAACGCCGGATAGCTCCTCGTGAGGCCGAGCAGCCCGAGTTGATAGTCATTTTGTGCCGAATGATACTGACTGCGCGTAACTATGTTCTGTGGGCCATTGGCGCGGAAAGCATCGAACTCGGCGCGCGTAGCGCGCTCGACCGTCGCTTTGTCGAACCTCAGCATCGATTTCGGGCTTCGGTAGGCGTCGTCAGTCATATAGCCCGTGCCGAAGGCCATGGTGTCGGCATTCTCATAGACGACCATCACCGGTAGAAAATCCGCGGGCACGCCGCCGTTTTCCGTCGTGTCGCCACGGCAGGCATCGGGCGCACGAACCACCACCGCCTTACCGTCGCCCATGCGCTGCCCCCAAACTGTTGGGATCAGACCGGCTTCATAAGTCGAGGAACTGTCCTTGTAGTGAATGTTGAGGACGTTGCAGCCAACAACGATGTCATAGTGCTGCGGCTCGCCCTTATAGGCAAAGTCGACCTTCAGTCGGAAATAGGTGCCTCGGTCAACATTGGCGTCCTTCGTGAAGGACCATTGCCCGGTCGCGTGCTCGCGGTTGGCGGTCGCCGTCACCCAAGCCAAAGCCAGGAGAATGAACCCACCGACGGCGGCAACGGCAGTCCTCACCCTCAAGATTTGCTCCGTGTGGAAGACATTCGCAAATGTGGTGGTGCCGACCTGACGCTCGACTCGGTGCACCCCCGGCGCTTTATTTGCCACGATCATCGCTACACCATTCGTGTAGCCAGACTATTAACATGTCCGGAAGTTAGCCCGACTATTCGATAGTGCTTCTGTCCGTCAATTCTTAAGGCAGCGTGAACCACACCGGCAGCATCCCCGACTGCTGCATGCCGTCGATCAGCTCGAAGGCCGGCAGCGCCACCAGGAACACCAGCCCGTCGAGCAGCGTGTTCAAGAGCAGGCGGGGCTTGAAGCTGCCGGTATCGCCTTCCTGGTAGAGCGAAAGGGTCGGGAAGAAGCGCGGCACCTTGGCCAGATAGGCCTTGTAGGGCGCGCCGAGCACTTCCTTGAGATGCCGCTCCTCGCGCAGGATGACGATATGGAAGGCGCCGGCGCAGAGCAGCGAGAACAGGATCATGCCGCTGAACGAGCCGATCTGCGCGCCGACGCCGGCGGCGGCCACCGTCGAGAACAGATAGAGCGGGTTGCGGGTGATCGAATAGGGACCGCCGGTGACCACTTCGGCCGATTTGCGCCCGCCGATATAGAGCGTCGACCACAGCCGCCCGACGATGCCGAGGAAGATCAGAAGCACGCCGAACATCTCGATCGACTCGTGCACGGACGTGTCCGGCGGAAAGGAAGATTGGCCGAACAGAAGCGTGCAGAACAGCACCACGATCAGCACCGCCAGCACGATCCGGCGCATGTGCTGATAGCCGCCCAACCCTTCATTCTGGTTGTCGGCCGGGACCTTCACTTCATCGACCATGATCCATCCGATCGTCGATTGGTTCGCGCTCGGCAAAAGCCGATCGTCGATTGCTCGCGATCGCGAAGCGATCGTCGAGGTGGCTGGCGATCGGATTGAAAACAGGCGCCCCGCCGATCGCCGGGACGCCGTGCCCGGCAATTCGGGCGGATTTTAGAGCGGGATACGAAGAGCCCGGCAACTCTCGAAACCGTGATGGACGCGACGCTTTGACGGCCGCGCCTTTCCCGGTCAGCGCGGCGCCAGCACCATCATCATCTGGCGGCCTTCGAGCTTCGGCTCCGCCTCGACCTTGGCGATCGTCGCAACTTCCTCGCGCACCTTGTTCAGAAGCTGCATGCCGAGTTCCATATGGGCCATCTCGCGGCCGCGGAAGCGCAGCGTCAGCTTGACCTTGTCGCCTTCCTCGAAGAAGCGCCGCACGGCCTTCATCTTGGTCTCGTAGTCATGGCTGTCGATGTTCGGGCGCATCTTGATCTCCTTGATCTCGATGACCTTCTGGTTCTTGCGCGCTTCGGCCGCCTTCTTCTGGTTGGCGTATTTCAGCTTGCCGAGATCGAGGATCTTGACGACGGGCGGCACCGCGTTGGGCGATATCTCGACCAGATCGAGCCCGGCCTCTTCGGCCAGCAGCAATGCGTCGTTGATGGAAACATCGCCTCGGTTCTGGCCGTCGGCATCGATAAGCTGGACCCGGGGCACCCGGATGTCTCGGTTGGAGCGCGGCCCGTCCTTGGTGGGCGCCGCTGCTTTGAAAGGTCTGCGAATGGTCGTGGTCTCCTCGGCCGTTTCGTTCTGGGTTCTTTAGACAAAAAACAGGTGGACGCGCCTATGTGGTGAGCGCGGGGCGTGAGTCAATAGCATAGCCCCGCCGGAAAATCACCTGCCGCCTGGCAATTGTCTGCACCAAGCAAAGAAACGCGGCGAGCACTTTTCGTTGAACCACCGCCTGTGCCAAAAGACCGACCGAGAGGACAAGCTCATGGCCGCCAGCGCTCCGGTTTTCATCGATGTGGACGGGTCGGACATCGCCGTCAGGCAGGCGCCTGGCGCGGCGCCCGGCGTGGTCTGGCTCGGCGGCTACAAGTCCGACATGCAGGGCACGAAGGCGCAGACGCTTGCCGCCTGGGCTGCGAGCGAAGGCCACGCCTGTCTGCGCCACGACTATTCCGGCCATGGCGAGTCGGGCGGCGCGTTCGCCGACGGCACGATCTCCAGATGGCTGGCCGAGAGCGTTGCCGTCTTTCGCCGGTTCAGCCAGGGCAAGCAGATCTTGGTCGGCTCCTCGATGGGGGCGTGGATCGCGCTGCGCATGGCGCAGGAGCTGCGCAAGGCGGGCGACACAAGGGTTGCCGGCCTGGTTCTGCTCGCCCCGGCGCCTGATTTCACCATCGAGCTGATCGAGCCGGTGTTGACCGGCGCGCAGCGCCGCGATCTCAAGGAAAAAGGCTTCTTCGCCGAGCCGTCCGACTATTCGGACGAGCCTTATATCTACACGCGCGCGCTGATCGAGGATGGCCGCGCCAACCGGGTGATGACCGGGCCGATAGACACCCATTGCCCGGTGCACATCCTCCAGGGCCTGGCCGATCCGGACGTGCCTTCGGGCCATGCGCTGAAGCTGGCCGCGATGCTGCCCGCCGACGACGTGACGCTGTCGCTGATCCCGGACGGCGACCATCGCCTGTCCCGCCCCGAGGATCTCGATATGCTCAAGCGAGCCGTAGGCGACATGGTCAAGCGGGCTGCGGGATAATGCGCATCTCCATCCCGATATCCGCCTTCGTCGCGGCGATCGTCGGCTTCGGCGGCACGCTGGCCCTCGTCATCGCCGCCGCCAAGGCGGTCGGCGCCACGCAGATCGAGACCGCAAGCGGCGTGACGGCGATCTGCCTGGCCATGGTCGTGGAATGTCTGTGGCTCTCGTGGCGCACCAAAATGCCGGTCATCACCGCCTGGTCGACGCCCGGCCTGGCGCTGATCGCGGCCTCCAGCGGTTTTACCATGCCGCAGGCCGTCGGCGCCTTCATCGTCACCGGCATCCTTTTGGTCGCCACCGGCCTGTTCGGGCCGCTGACCCGGCTGATCGCCAAGATCCCGGCCTCGGTCGCGTCCGGCATGCTGGCCGGCATCCTGGTTAGTTTCGCCGTCAATGCGGTGAAGGCCATTCCAGCCGACCCCTGGCTGATCCTGCCCTTGATCGCCGCCTTCTTCGTCATCCGCCTGTTCAACCCGGCTTTATCGGTGCTGGTGGTGCTGGTCGGCGGCGGCCTCGCCGCTTTCCTCACCGGCCGGGTCGGCAGCCTGCCGGCGCCGGAGCTGTCGACATTGACGTTCATTGCGCCGCAGTTCACCGTCTCGGCGATCATCGGCCTTGCCCTGCCGCTCTATCTGGTCACCATGGCCTCCCAGAACCTTTCCGGTCTCGCCGTGCTGCGTGCAGCGGGCTACCATCCGGAGCCCGGTCCGCTGATCGGCGTCACCGGTCTGTTTTCGCTGCTCTCGGCGCCCTTCGGCGCCGCTACCACCAATCTTGCGGCGATCTCGGCCGCCATCTGCACCGGCCCCGATGTCCATCCCGACCCGGCCGAGCGCTGGAAGACCGGGCCGTTCTATGCGCTCGCCTATCTGGTCTTCGCGATCTTCGGCGCCTCGCTCGTGGCGATCTTCGCCGTTCTGCCGCAAAGTCTGATCGTGCTGGTCGCGGGGCTCGCCTTGACGGCGCCCTTGGCCAACGCGCTGTCGATCGCGCTGAAGGATGAGGTCGAACGCATGCCGGCCACCGTCACCTTCGCCGTGACGGCTTCGGGGCTCACGCTCTTCGGCGTCGGCGCCGCATTTTGGGGGCTGGTCGCCGGAATGGCAGTGCTTTTCCTCGAGAAACTCAAAAAGCGATAATCATTTCAGATGCTTCGCCGGTTTTGGCCGGACTTGCCTTGAATCGCCTATTTCGCCATCCCATTTCGATTCCACGCAGCCGGTTTGGCTGTCTCCAACGGAAGGATTGGGAGAAATGAATACGACTGCATTGATCCGTCCGGCCTGGACGCCGGCCACCATCGCGCTGATGGTCATCGGCTTCATGGTGTTCTGGCCGCTCGGCTTCGCCATGCTCGCCTACATCATCTGGGGCGACCGGCTCGATGGCTTCAAGCGCGACGTCAACCGCGCCACGGACGGCATCTTCGCCGGCTGCCGCCGCGGCTCCGACAAGGCGGCCCGCTGGGGCCACGGCTCGGCCCGCACCGGCAACGTCGCCTTCGACGACTGGCGCGAGAAGGAACTCGAGCGCCTCGCTGAAGAGCGCCGCAAGCTCGACGAGATGCTGACCGAGTTCGACGACTATGCCCGCGAACTGCGCCGCGCCAAGGACCAGGACGAGTTCGACCGCTTCATGGCGAACCGCAACAAGTCGACCGCGCCGACCCCCACCGGCTCGACCGACAAGACCGCTCCCAAGCGCGGCAAGGGCACGACCCTGCTCGACGACTAAGATCCGGCGACAGGTCTTAGGCTGATAAAACGGCGTCGCGCGAGCGGCGCCGTTTCTTTTTTGTTCTCCATGTGCCTTCCCTCCACTGGCCGTTTTTTTCGAATCGCGTATCGTCCAGCCATGACCCTCGGCTTCTTTCGCAATCTGACCAAGCCAAAGCCCACGCCTGTCGTGGAGCGCGAACATTGCGTCGCCGGCCGCACGCTGCCGCTGAAAATCGTCGAAAGCGCCAGGGCCCGGCGGCTCACGCTGCGCATCGATTCGGGCGGCCAGGGCCTGCGCGTCACCGTGCCGCCGGGCCTGCGCCGGGGCGAGGTGGAGAAATTCCTCGACCGCCATCAGGACTGGCTGGAACAGCGGCTGGCCAAGGTGCCGACGAGGCCGCAGGTGCGCCCGGGCATCAGGATCCCGATCCGCGGCGTGCCGCACCGTATCGTGCATGAGTCTTCGAGGCGCGGCACCGTCACCGTCGCGCGCGACGAGCGCGGCCCGCTCCTGATCGTTCATGGCGAGCGCATCCACCTGCCGCGCCGCATCGCCGATTACCTCAAGCGCGAGGCCAAGAAGGAGATCGAGAAGCTGGTGGTGAAGCACACCGAGGCGATCGGCAAGCGCGCCAAGGCGATAAGGTATAAGGATACCTCCAGTCGCTGGGGGTCATGCACCTCGGAGGGCAATCTCTCCTTCTCGTGGCGCATCATGATGGCGCCGCCGGCGGTGATAAACTACCTCGTGGCGCATGAGGTGGCGCATCTGAAAGAGATGAACCACGGCCCGAAATTCTGGAAACTGTGCGAAAAACTCTGCCCGGACACCGACCGCTGCAAGGACTGGCTGAAGCGGAATGGTGGGGCGTTGCAGGCGATTGTTTTTGAGTAGGGTGGCCGCTGTTGCGAGGCGTGTGGGATGGAGAGGCCGAGTTCCTTCGCGCCCCCCTCTGCCCTGCCGGGCATCTCCCCCACAAGGGGGAGATTGGCAGCTTCGGCGCCCCGCTCTTCCTGCCGCGCTGGTGATTGGCGAAAGCCGGCGTGACGTCTGATCTCCCCCTTGTGGGGGAGATGTCCGGCAGGACAGAGGGGGGCGCTGTCCCGCCGACCTCCTGCTATTTTGCGCTTATACCCACGCCCGGCGTTGATCGCTCAATCGTCATTCGCCGCATTCAGTTCCTCCGGCCGCAGTCCTTCCTCGGAATGCGGCCAGGGCAGGAAATTCCGATCGAACGCGTCGCCGCTGAAATACTCCAGCGCCCGGTGCGCCTCGGCGCCGTTATAGGCGGCCTTGTCCATCAGATGCGCGATCACCTCGCGCGCCTGCGCGATCTTCTGCTCGAGTTCGGCGACGGTCCGGTCGGCCATGCGTATCGTTCTCCCGCCTGTGGTTCCTATATCAACGTAGTGTTTTCCGCAGAACCGGCAACAGCATGCTTTTTCTCGACTCTTTGGCCGTTTCGTGCCAATCCCGCGCCATGACGCTCGACATCAAGATCTGCGGATTGAAGACCGACGCCGCGATGACCGCCGCGCTTGCCGGCGGCGCCAGCCATGTCGGCTTTATTTTCTTCGCCAAGAGCCCGCGCTATGTCGAGCCCGCCGAGGCCGGGCGCCTGCGCGAAGCGGCGCGCGGCAAGGCCAAGGCGGTCGCCGTCACCGTCGATGCCGACGATGCCTTCCTCGACGAGATCGTCGCCAAGATGCAGCCCGATATGTTGCAATTGCATGGTTCGGAAACGCCCGGGCGCGTGGCGGAGCTCAAGGCCCGCTATGGCCTGCCGGTCATGAAGGTGTTTTCCGTCAGCGAGGCAGCCGACCTCGAGCGGATAAAGCCGTTCGTCGGGATTGCCGATCGTCTCATGTTCGACGCCAAGCCGCCGAAGGGATCGCAGCTTCCGGGCGGCAACGGCGTCGCCTTCGACTGGCGCGTCCTTGCCGGCCTTGACGCCGGGCTCGATTACATGCTTTCCGGTGGGCTAAACGCCACCAATGTCGGCGATGCCTTGAGACAGGCCAATCCGCCCGGAATAGACGTTTCGTCCGGTGTGGAAAGTGCTCCGGGCGTCAAGGATCCGGCGCTGATCGAGCAGTTTTTCCGGGCCGTCAGGGCCGAGCGCGACGACCGCGCCGCCTGAAGCACAATTCACACTAGGAGATCGGCGATGAACAAGCCGGCAATGCCCAATTCCTTCCGCACCGGCCCCGACGAGCAGGGCATGTTCGGCATTTTCGGCGGTCGTTTCGTCGCAGAAACGCTGATGCCGCTGATCCTCGATCTGGAAAGGAACTGGAACGAGGTCAAGAACGATCCAGAGTTCAAGGCCGAATTGCAGAACCTGTCGACCCATTATGCCGGGCGGCCATCAAAGCTCTATTTCGCCGAAGGGCTGACGAAGCATCTCGGCGGCGCCAAGGTCTATTTCAAGCGCGAGGATTTGAACCACACCGGCTCGCACAAGATCAACAACTGCCTCGGCCAGATACTGCTCGCCAAGCGCATGGGTAAGAAACGCATCATCGCCGAGACGGGTGCGGGCCAGCACGGCGTGGCTTCGGCAACCGTCGCTGCGCGCTTCGGCTATCCGTGCGTCGTCTACATGGGCGCCACCGACGTCGCCCGCCAGAGCCCCAACGTCTTCCGCATGAAGCTGCTTGGCGCCGAGGTGCGGCCGGTCACCGCCGGCCACGGCACGCTGAAGGACGCCATGAACGAGGCGCTGCGCGACTGGGTCACCAATGTCGAGGACACCTATTACCTGATCGGCACCGCCGCCGGCCCGCATCCCTATCCGGAGCTGGTGCGCGACTTCCAGTCGGTGATCGGCACGGAAGCCCGCGCCCAGATGCTGGAGCAGGAAGGCCGGCTGCCCGATGTCATCATCGCCGCCGTCGGCGGCGGCTCCAACGCCATCGGCCTGTTCCATCCCTTCCTCGACGACAAGGACGTCCGCATCATCGGCATCGAGGCCGGTGGGCGCGGCCTCGACGGCATCGAGCACTGCGCCTCGATGAATGCCGGCAAGCCAGGCGTGCTGCACGGCAACCGCACCTATCTGTTGCAGAACTCGGACGGCCAGATCCTCGACGGCCACTCGATCTCGGCCGGCCTCGACTATCCGGGCGTCGGCCCCGAGCATTCCTGGCTGCGCGATTCCGGCCGCGTCCAGTATGAGCCGATCCTCGACGACGAGGCGCTGGAAGCCTTCCAGCTCACCACCCGCGTCGAAGGCATCATCCCGGCGCTGGAATCGGCGCATGCCATCGCTCACGCGATGAAGATCGTGCCCAAGATGGACAAGGACCAGATCGTCATCGTCAATTTGTCTGGCCGCGGCGACAAGGACGTGCACACGGTGGCGAACATGCTGGGCATGGAGATCTGACAATGACCACCCGCATCGACCGCCGCATGGTCAAGCTCAAAGCCGAAGGCCGCCCGGCTTTGGTCACCTATTTCATGGGCGGCGACCCGGACTACGATACTGCCTTGGCCATCATGAAGGCGCTGCCGGGCGCCGGCAGCGACGTCATCGAACTCGGCATGCCCTTCTCCGATCCGATGGCCGATGGCCCGGCGATCCAGGCGGCGGGTCTTCGAGCGCTGAAGGGCGGCCAGACGCTGGCCAAGACGCTGAAGCTGGCGTCCGAATTCCGCGCCGGCGACGACGAGACGCCGATCGTGCTGATGGGCTACTACAATCCGATCTACATCTATGGCGTCGACCGTTTCCTCACGGATGCCAAGGCGAGCGGCATCGACGGCCTGATCGTCGTCGACCTGCCGCCGGAGATGGATGATGAGCTTTGCATTCCGGCGCTGAAAGCCGGCGTCAACTTCATCCGCCTGGCGACGCCGACCACCGACGACAAGCGCCTGCCTAAGGTTTTGGAAAACACCTCCGGCTTCGTCTATTATGTCTCGATGACCGGCATCACCGGCTCCGCGCTCGCCGACACCGCCAAGGTCTCGGCCGCTGTCACCCGCATCAAGGGCCACACGGCGCTGCCGGTCTGCGTCGGCTTCGGCGTCAAGACCGCCGAGCAGGCGCGTGTCATAGGCGCCTCGGCCGATGGTGTCGTCGTCGGTACGGCGATCGTCAACGCGATAGCCAATGTGCTTGGGCCGAAGGGCGAGAAGACCGCCGATCCGGCCGAGGCCGTCGCCACTTTGGTCAGCGGTCTTGCCCAGGGCGTCCGCTCGGCCCGCCTTGCCGCCGCCGAATAGCCTGACTATTTGTTGCCGAGCAATTCCGGCCGGAAAACCGCCACAGACTTTTCCTGGAATTGCTTGAAGTCCTTTCCAGGACAGGAGCCGAAGCATGAACTGGATCACCAATTACGTCCGCCCGAAGATCAATTCGATGCTCGGCCGGCGCACCGACATGCCGGAAAACCTCTGGATCAAGGATCCCGAGACCGGCGAGATGGTCTTCCACAAGGATCTCGAATCCAACCAGTTCGTCATCCCGGCTTCCGGCCACCACATGAAGATCTCGGCCAAGGAGCGGCTGAAATACTTCTTCGACGACGGCAAATATGAGGTGCTGGAAAACCCCAAGGTCGTCCTCGATCCGCTGAAGTTCCGCGACGAGAAGCGCTACACCGATCGCCTGAAGGAGGCGAAGGCCAAGACCAGCCTCGAGGACGCGATCCTCAACGGCGCCGGCACCATCGACGGCCTGCCGGTCATCGTCACCGTGCAGGATTTCGCCTTCATGGGCGGCTCGCTGGGCATGGCCGCCGGCGAAGCCATCGTGCATGCCTTCGAGGTCGCGCTGCAGCGCAAGCGACCGCTGATCCTGTTCGCCGCCTCCGGCGGCGCCCGCATGCAGGAAGGCATCCTGTCGCTCATGCAATTGCCGCGCACCACGGTCGGCGTCGACCGGCTGAAGGAAGCCGGCCTGCCCTATGTCGTGGTGCTGACCAACCCGACCACCGGCGGCGTCACCGCCTCCTACGCCATGCTGGGCGACGTCCAGATCGCCGAGCCCGGCGCGCTGATCGGCTTTGCCGGCCCGCGCGTCATCGAGCAGACCATCCGCGAAAAGCTGCCCGATGGCTTTCAGCGCGCCGAGTATCTGATGGAGCACGGCATGGTCGACATGGTCGTCTCGCGCCTCGAGATGCGCCAGACCATTTCCCGGCTCTTGAAGATGCTGCTCAAGATGCCGGAGGCCGGGAAGCCGCTGGAACCGGAGATCCTGCCGCCGGCGGTGGTCAATGCCGAGGCGCGGCCGCAAGCCTGACGCGATATCGGCCTGGCGCGACATCGCTCGCCGCGAACCGCGATTTGCGCCGCCCGTTGCGTGCTGTAGCCTCTGATTTGTGCACGGCTCGTTAGAACCGATTCCCGGTTTCGGGACCATGCGCTAGGATTCCATCATGACAACGCTTTCCGCCGAACGCGAAATCGAACATCTGATGACGCTGCATCCGAAAGGCTTCGACCTTTCGCTGGACCGTGTGACGCGGCTTCTCGAGCGCCTCGGCAATCCGCAGGACCGGCTGCCGCCGGTCATCCACATCGCCGGCACCAACGGCAAGGGTTCCTGCGCTGCCTTCTCGCGCGCGCTGCTGGAGGCGGCCGGCCACCTCGTTCACGTCCACACCTCGCCGCATCTGGTGAACTGGCATGAGCGTTACCGGCTGGCGGATGAAGGCGGCGGCAAGCTCGTCGATGACGATATCTTCGCCGAGGCCATCGCGCGTGTCGCCAAGGCCAATGGCGGCCAGAAGATCACCGTCTTCGAGATCCTCACCGCCGTCACCTTCATCCTGTTTTCGGAGCATCCGGCGGAGGCGGCGATCATCGAGGTCGGCCTCGGCGGCCGCTTCGACGCCACCAATGTCATCGAGCGGCCGGCGGTTTCGGTGATCATGCCGATCTCGATGGACCACGAAGCCTATCTCGGCGACCGCGTCGAGCTGATCGCCGCCGAAAAGGCCGGCATCATGAAGCGCGGCTGCCCCGTGGTGATCGGCGCCCAGGAAAGCGACACCGCGCTTCAGGTGCTGATCGAGACGGCCGAGCGGCTGGATTGCCCGACCGTGGTCTATGGCCAGGATTTCCTCGCCTTCGAGGAAAACGGCCGCATGGTCTATCAGGACGGAGACGGGTTGATGGACCTGCCCTCGCCGCGCCTGCCGGGGCGCCATCAATACGCCAACGCCGCGGCGGCGATCGCCGCCGTCAAGGCGGCCGGCTTCGAGATCGGCCACCGCGCCGCCGAGCGGGCGATGACCCAAGTCGCCTGGCCGGCACGCATGCAGAAGCTGACCCAGGGCAAGCTCGTCGACCTGGCGCCGAAGGGCGCGGAGATCTGGCTGGACGGCGGCCACAATCCAGGCGCCGGCATCGTCGTCGCCGAGGCGCTGGCCGAGCAGGAGGAAAAGAACCCGAAGCCGCTGGTCCTGATCTCCGGCATGATCAACACCAAGGACCAGGCCGGCTATTTCAGCGCCTTCAAGGGGCTGGCCCGCCATGTCTATACCGTGCCGGTGAACAACAGCGATGCCGGCGTGCCGAATGACGAGCTGGCCCTGCGTGCCGAAGAGGCCGGGCTGTCGGCCGAGCCAGTCAGCTCCGTCGCCAGCGCGCTGATGCTGTTGCGCGACAGTTGGGACGGCCCGGCGCCGCGCATCCTGATCGGCGGCTCGCTCTATTTTGCCGGCGCCGTGCTGGCCGAGAACGGCACGCCGCCGATCTGAAGCGATCGGTCCGAGAGTCGCTTCAGAAATCCCACGGTGAGATAAGGTCAAGGTTGACGGAGCCAAAGTCGGTTAGATTGCGTGTCGCCAGCCGACCGCCGTTGACGCGTGCGATCGCTGCAATCATGCCGTCGGGAGCCGACATGCCACGGCCTAGGCGCCAGGCCGCCCCCATAATCTCGCCATAAGCCAGCGCGGCCTCCTCCGTCAGCCCGAAAATTCGATCGGCAAAACGGTGGCGCCATTGAGAAAGCCCTTGCTCCAGGCGGTCGGCTCGTTCATCGGGTCGGATCTTCTGGATGCCGAATGCGATTTCAGCAATCGCCACGGTGGAAAGAGCCAACTCGGCGTCGTTCCGGACAAGCCAGGCCAGAACGGCTGGATCTGGTGCCTTCTTAAGGGTTTCCGAAATCACGTTGGTGTCGACGAAAATCAAAGGTCAGGTCCCTTATGGACCTGCCGGCCTTTGCGGATGACGTCCTCCAGATCGACATCGGCACCACAGCCGGACACCAGGCGGGTATAGAAAGCGGTCGCGGGTTCGCGTCCTGCTTCACGGATCTCGTAGAACTCAAGCGCACGCTCGACGATGTCGGCTATCGAACGGTTTTCGCGCCGCGCAAGTCGATGAGCAAGGTCCCGTGCCTTGGCGCTGCGTACTGAGAGTTGTGGTTCGGCCATCTGAAGCTCCGTTGAAGGAGAATATATGTAGATTGAATTCTGCCATCAAGATGGCAGGTGATGGCTTGTCACGGACCGACTGCGGCAACGCCGCCGACCTGACGGCGCTCCGTCGTCGCCATATAAGGCGCAATCTCAGCGGCTCGCTGAGGCCATGCTCGATACAAGCTCTTCGGCGTCGGCATCGGCATGGCGGATGGCCAGCTGGAATGCCGTGTCGGCGTCGCCGCCGACGATCGCGGCGACCAGGGGTTCGTGCAGGGTCGGTATGTCGTGCAGATTGTTGTAGAACCGGTCCGTCAGCCGCAGGAACATCCGCGTCTGGCCCTCGAGCCCTTCGTAGATATCCATCAGCCGCCGGTGCCCGGAGATGCCGATGACCGTCCGGTGGAATTCGAAGTCCAGCTCCATCAGCTTCTTGCGATTGCCGTTCGAGGCCGCCGTCTTCATGGCCGCAACGATGTCGGTCAGCTGCTTGCGGCCGGCCTCGTCTATGCGTTTCGCCGCCAACCGCGCGCCGAGCGCCTCCAGCGAGTCTCGCAGCATCGAGATTTCGTAAACGTCGGGCTTTTCCACGGTGATGACGAAATTGCCTCGGCGCGGCCGATAGACGATCAGCCCTTGCGCCTGCAGATATTTGAGGGCGCCACGGATCGTGCCCTGGCTGACGTTGAAGCGCGCCGCAAGGTCGAGCTCGATGAGCCGAGTGCCGGGCTCGATCTCGCCATCGACGATCGCTGCCCTCAGCGCCTTGCCGATCTCGCTTTCCAGGGACGGGTGGTTGTCGCCCGAGATTCTCATGGTCTGGAGGTTCCCTGTCCTGTGCTTCCGAGCCGCTTCAAGTCGTTCCTCTGTCCAGTACGGACCGGCGATGGCCACCCGCCTGCTACGGCGATGGTCACCGGCCGCCGCTGCGCGCTTCCAGGGCGGGCGGCTTCCTCTCGGGCAACCCCACGGCGAGTTCTCTAGCAGATCGAATGGCGAAGGTCATGACTCTTATCATTTATCGATAATCGATATTGACAGCTTTGCCGACTTTCGCGATTGTCGCCCGACGTCAGACGGGCGGGGGTAATGTCACCAATCTTTTCGAGAGACTATGCGGCGGAGCTACCAAAGGTGGCTCACGGCAGCGGCGTCTATGTCTACGACACCGACGGAAAGGCCTATCTCGACGGCATGGGCAGCGCCGGCGTCGTCGGCATCGGCCATGGCCGCACCGAGATCTATCGCGCTCTGGCCGACGCCGGCAACAAGGTGACATTCGCCTACACGGCCACCTTCACCCACCCGTGGCAGGAACAGCTCGCAAGTTCGATCCTGTCAGTGGCGCCGAAGGGCATGGAGTCGGTCTATTTCGTGTCCGGCGGCTCGGAAGCCAACGAGACCGCGTTGAAGCTGGCGCGGCAATACCATCTGGAGCGCGGCGACACGCAGCGCCACAAGATCATTTCGCGCTGGCAGAGCTACCACGGCGTCACCATCGCGACCCTGTCGCTGTCCGGACGCACGAGCTGGCGCACCCCATACTCGCCCTATCTGCTGCCGGTGGTGCATATTTCGCCGCCTTACGAATATCGCTGCGCCTATTGCCGCGACAATGGCGGCTGCACGCTGGACTGCGCCGACGAGCTGGAACGGGCGATCAATCTCGAAGGCCCTGAGACGGTCTCCGCCTTCTTCGCCGAAACCATCGTCGGCACCACGGCCTCGGGGCTTGTGCCGCACAAGGATTACTACAAGCGGGTGCGCGAGGTCTGCGACCGCTACGGCGTCCTCTTCGTTGCCGACGAGGTGCTGGCCGGCTACGGCCGCACGGGTGTTCCTTTCGCGATAGCCGACTGGGATGTCGCCCCCGACATGATCACCTGCGGCAAGGCGATCGGCAGCGGCTATGCGCCGCTGGGCGCGGTGCTGGTCAACGACCGCATCACCGACTTCTTCCGCGACAATCGCAAGCGTTTCGTCCACGGCTTCACCTATAGCGGTCATCCGGCGTCCTGCTTCATCGGCCAGCAGGTCTTCGACATCATGTCGAGGGAAGGCCTGTTCGAGCGGCCTGGCCGGATCGGACAATATCTTGCAAGCCGCCTGAGGCAGCTTCAGCAGCGCCATGCCTGTATCGGCGACGTGCGCGGCAGGGGACTCTACGCCGGGGTGGAATTCGTCGCCGACCGCGCTACGCGTCAGCCTTTCCCGGTGGAAAAGGCGTTCACGTCGCGACTGGTAGCCGGCATGCGCGAGCGCGGCGTGATCGTTGGCGGCGGCGTGCCGGGCGCCAATTTCGGTCAGGGCGGCGATCATATCCAGGTCACGCCGCCATATATCGTCACGGAGGAAGAGATCGACATCATCATCGACACGCTCGACGAGGTCATCACCGAGCTCGCTTGAAGGCCATCAACCGGCGCGCCGCGGGAGGCAGGCCGAACTCGAAACCAACCACAAAGAAGAAGGGGAATTGCAATGCTCAAATCGATACTCGCCGCCGCCTGCATTGCGGCGCTGACCACCGTCTCCGCCCAGGCGGGCGACACCATCAGGATCGGCGGCGCCGGTTCGCCCGACAGCCCCGACACCAAGGCCATGGAGGTGTTCAAGCAGAAGATGGAGGCGGAGCTGGGCAGCGACGTCTCGATCCAGCTTTTCCCGAGCTCGCAACTCGGTACCGTCGACGAAATGGTCGAGCAGGTGAAAGGCGGCGTGCTCGAGTGCATGTATGAAAGCGTCGGCGATCTCGGCTCCTTCCATCCGGCGGCCAATGTCGAAGGCGTTGCCTATCTCTATCGCGACGAGGATCACTTCTTCCGCATCTGGCGCGGCCCTGTCGGCAAGGAGATTCTCGACACCATCGCGAAGGATGCGGGCTTCCGCGTGCTTGGACCGGCCTTCCATGGCTTCCGCCAGTTCCTGCTGACCAAGCCGGCCGAAAGCCTGGCCGACCTCCAGGGCCGCAAGATCCGTGCACCAGGCATTCCGGCCTACATCGCTTCGATCCAGGCGCTTGGAGCCAACCCGGCCACCATTCCCTTCGAGGAAGTCTATACCGCGATCCAGCAAGGGGTGGTCGATGGCGTCGAGCAGCCTCTCGTGGCAATCAAGGATCAGCGCTTCTATGAAGTCGCCAAGCACCTTTTGATCACCAACCACATGGCCGAGACGATGGGCTTCATGTGCGGCGAACCCTGGTACCGAGGCCTCGACAAGCGGGTGCAGGACGCCTTCATCAAGAGTGCGGACGCAAGCGCTGACTGGTACCGCGACTACACCGACTCCTCCCAGGCAAAGGTGCTGGAAGAGCTGGTCGCTCAAGGTGTCGTAGTCCATAAGCCTAACCTCGACGAATTCATCGCCAAGGCGGCAGCGGACTCGAAATACGACGCCGCCTTGCAGCCCTACATCGACAAGATCCGGGCGGTTAAGTAGCAACTGGCGTCCGCCCTTCCCTGGGCGGACAGTTCCAGTCGGAGATTCTCCATGGGCAACCTGCTCGCATCCGTGGGTAACGGGCTGCGCCGCGTGCTCGGCTTCCTTGTCGGCGCGGCGCTGCTCGCGATCGTCGTCCTGGTCTGCATCCAGGTCTTCAGCCGTTATTTCATCGGCGCGCCGACTCCGGGGCTGGCGGAAATCTCGCGCATCCTGTTCATCTGGATGACGTTCCTTGGCGCCGCGCTGCTCGTGAGCCAGCGTCAGCTCATCGTGATCGACCTGCTGCATGACCGGTTGAGCAGAGGCATCTTTAACCGGCTGAAGGTTCTCGTGGACATCGCGACCGCGGTGTTTCTTGTCTTCCTTGCCGTTTATGTACGCCATCTGATGATCGTGGTCGGGCAGAAGATCGCGCCGGCGACGGGCATCAGCTTCGACTGGTTCTACGGCGCGTTGCTGGCCTTTTCGGTCCTCGGCCTGATCTTCATCCTGGAGCGACTGCTCGGTGCAAACCGCGCCGGACAGGAAACGGCTTCGGCTGCCGAAAGGCCCGTTGCACATGAAGGTGTCCAGTCATGATGATGCTACTGGTGCTGTCGGCCGCGTTCCTGGTGCTCGCCTTGCTGGCCGTCCCGGTTGCCATCGCACTCGGGCTTTCGGCCCTGCTGGTGATCGCCATCTGGGGCATGCCGGGCTTCATTCTCGCGCAGAAAATGGTGAACGGCATCGATTCCTTCCCGCTGCTTGCCGTCCCCTTCTTCATTCTGGCGGCCTCGGTGATGAACAGCGGCGGCATCACCACGCGCGTCGTCGATCTTTTCTCATCGATGCTCGGTCGCATCCGCGGCAGTTCTGGCGTCGTCAATGTGGGGACGAACGTCTTTCTCGCCGGCATCTCCGGATCGTCGGTCGCGGACGCTTCCGCAAGCGGTGCCCTGCTCATTCCGGAAATGCGCAAGGATGGCTACTCCGGCGGCTTCGCCGCGGCGCTGACGGCGGGCGCGGCGGTCATCGGCCCGATCATCCCGCCCAGCATCCCGCTGGTGATCTATGGCGTGATCGCCCAGGTCTCCATCACCAAGCTCTTCGTCGGCGCCTACATCCCCGGCATCCTCATCGCCCTGGCGCTGATCGCCTATGTGACCTCCTATGCCCGCAGGCACCAGCTTCCGGCGCGCGGGCGGCCGTCATGGGGCGTGATCGGCAAACAGTTCAAGGGCAGCGCATGGGCGCTGTCGATGCCGCTGCTGCTGGTCGTCGGCGCCAAGGGCGGCCTGTTCACGGTCACCGAGCTCGGCGCGGTGCTGGTGCTCTATGCCATCTTCATCGGTTGGGTCATCCATCGCGAATTCAGCTGGCGGCAGTTCCCGGAACTGCTGACCGATGCGGGGCTGCAGACCGCCAACATCATGCTTGTCGTCGCGGTCTCGTCCTTCATCGCCTACCTTGTCGTCGTGCATGGCATTCCGGCAGACATTCAAAGCCTGCTCCACAATGCCGACCTGTCGCAGTGGGAGTTCCTGCTGCTGGTCAACGTGGTTTTCCTGGTGGCGGGAATGTTCCTCGATTCCACGCCCGCGACCATCATTCTGGTGCCGATCTTCCTGTCCGCCGCCAAGAGCTTTGGCGTCGATCCAACGCATTTCGGGCTGGTTATCGTGCTAAACCTGATGGTCGGTCTGATCCATCCGCCTTTGGGGCTCAATCTCCTCATCACCCAATCGATCGCCAAGGTACCGATGCGCGAAGTGATCTGGGCCAGCCTGCCGATCGTCGCGATCGTCCTGGCGGTGCTGCTGATCATCACCTTCGTACCGCAAACGGTGCTCTGGCTGCCAGGCGTGATGGGCCTGTAGGAACGGCTATTTCAGCTCGATCTCGATGAAGGCGTATTCGCCGTCATTGGCGTTGATGACGTCGTGCTCGACGCCCTCGCGGCGGAAATAGGGCGCTCCCTTCTTCATTTCGGCAAAGGACTCGCCGTCCTCGGTCACCAGCTTCACCTTGCCGTCCATCAGCGGCACCACGACATAGTCGTGGCCATGGCGGTGCCAGCCGGTGTTGGCGCCGGGCGCGAAGCGGTACTCGGTCACGATGACGCGTTCGTTATCGACGTGAACTGTGGCCTTGGCTGTTCCGGTCATGGCGCTCTCCTTTTTCTGAAGCAGAGAGTATGATGTGCCTGTGTGCGAGGGCCAGAGCGCGTCGAGCGATGACGCCAAAGAAAAAGCCCGGCGCGATTGGCCAGGCTCATTCCTTTAGCGCGTTTCACCGTTTCACGGAAACGGCGAACCGCTCTATCTCTTTGTTTCTACGCAATTCCGGACGGAAACCGCTCACACTTTTCCTGGAATTGCTCTAGATATCCAGATTGGCTCAGGCGATGGCGCCGTTGATCCAGTGCGACAGCGCCGTCTTCGGCGCGGCGCCCACCTTCATGTCGGCCACTTCGCCGCCCTTGAAGATCATCAGCGTCGGGATCGAGCGCACGCCAAACTGCGCGGCAAGCTCGGGATTCTCGTCGATGTTGAGCTTGGCGACCTTCACCTTCGAGCCGAGCTCGTTGGCAATCTCTTCCAGCGACGGGCCGATCATCTTGCACGGGCCGCACCACTCCGCCCAGAAATCCACCACGACCGGCTCCTTGGCGTTGAGCACATCGGCCTGGAAATTGCCCTTGTCGACCTTGACGGTGGCCATGCTGAAATCCTTTCGAAAACGCGGGTTGCACCAAATGTGGTGGTTGTGGCGGCGATGTTCAAGCAATTCTTGTGTCACGCTCCCGTGAGTCGGGCAAGGGCATCGTCCATGGCCTTGGCCGGCAGCTCGACCAGGCGCGGGGCCTCGGTGAAGAGCAGCGCCGCCGTCACCTCGCGGCCCGGATAGAGCGGCTCAAGCAGCGCGCGGTAGAGCGCAAGCTGCAGCACATAGGCCGGCGGCACTTCCGTCAGGTCTTCGGGCGGCGGCCGGTTGGTCTTGTAGTCGACGATCGACACTTTTTCGGGTGTGACGGCCAGTCGGTCGATCTTGCCGGAGATCGAGCGCAGCCTGCCCATCACCTCGAGGCTGCCCATCACCGCGACTTCCGCACGTGAGGACGGCGAGAACAATGCGCCGAAGCGGCCGTCGGACAGGATCGCAAATACGGCGTCCAGCGCCCTGTCGCGTTCACCATCCGGCCAGCCCGCGCCGGCGCGCGCCAGGTAGCGCTCGGCCGCGCCTTGCCTCTCGGCCTCTGCGATGCCGGGCAGCATCTGCAGCAATTTGTGCAGCGCCAGCCCGCGCACCACCGCGAAGCCGGGCTCGGCCTCGGCGTCGAGCACCGGAGAGCGCGTGTCAGGCACCGCTTCTTTGGCCTCGTCGATCAAGGTCGAGGCGCCGGAAGGCGAAAGCGGGCGCGGCAGTTCCTCATAGGGCGGCAGCGGCCGGAACAGGGTTTCCGGCAGCGGTGCGGTATGCTCGAACGGTCTTGTCTCGTCCGTGCTGGCCAGCGCCACCGGCGGCAGCTTCGTCATGTGGAACCGGTGCACGGCCACATCGGCCGTGGCCGGATGTCGGCGCTCGGAACTCTCGGGCGCACCGAGCAGCGCGCGGCTGACAATCGAATGCCATGTGCCGGGGCTGGGCTGACGCTTGCCGTGATAGCCGCAGACGACCAGCCGGTCCTCGGCGCGCGTCATGCCGACATAGAGCAGCCGCCGGTATTCGTCGTCCGCCAGTTCGCGCGCCCGGATCGAAGCCGCCTTCGAGACGCCATTGGCGACATCGCTGGCCGAGCGCCACAGATAGCCCTTGCCCTTCCAGTGCGCGCCCGAGCCCTCGAACGGCATCAGCCGCGGCAGATGCTGGTCGCTGAACGGCGCCGAGCCGCCGTCGACCAGGAAAACCACCGGCGCCTCCAGGCCCTTGGCGGCGTGCACGGTCATGACGCGGACCTCGTCGCGCGTCTGGTCCATCTCGCGCTTGATCTCGGGACCGGCATTTTCCAGCGTCGACAGGAAGGACTCCAACCCCGGCAGGCCGGTGCGTTCCTCGGCCAGGCAGAAACTCAGGAATTCGTCCAGGATGTCGCCGGCTTCGGGCCCCAGCCGCGCTGTCATCTTGCGGCGCAGGCCGTCACGCGCCAGCACCGCGGCATAGAATTCGAACACCGGCTTGAACGCCACTTCGGTCGCCCAGGCGTCGAGCCGGCTAACGACAGCGGTGAGCGCGACATCTTCCGCCGCATGATGCCGCAGCGAAGCGATCAGCGACTGGCCTTTCGGCCTCGAGCCAGCGAGCGCCAGCAACGTCTCCTCGGAGACCTCGAAGATCGGACTGCGCAGCATCGCGGCCAAGGAAAGATCGTCTTCCGGCTGGATCAGGAAATGTCCGAGCGCGATCAGGTCCTGAATGGCTATATGGCCGGGCAGGCTCAGCCGATCGGCACCGGCAACCGGGATTTGCCGGTTCTTCAGGCTGCGCGACAGCGCATGGACGAAGCGGTCGCGCTTGCGCACCAGGACGAGGATGTCGCCGGCGGTCAGTTTCCTGCCCTTGCCTTCGATCACCTCGCCGTTGCGCAGCCAGGTCTGGATTGTCGCGGCCACATGCTCGGCCACGCGCACGGCCGGCGCGCTGGCATGGTTGACTGGCAAGGTCCAGTCGTCCGGCTCCTCGACCATCTCGGCGCCGATCGAAGGCCACACCTCGACATAGCCCGGCGCATCATTGCGGATCGCCTTGTGGCTCAGCGGATCGGGATCGTGGCTGATGCCGCGCCTGACACCCGGCTCGGCGAAGACGCGGTCGACCGCGGCAAGCACGTCGTCGCTCGAACGGAACGACCAGGTGAGTTTGAGATTGGCGAAGGCGGCTTCCGCATCGCGCACGCGGCCGGCGAACAACAGCCGGCTTTCGGCGAAGGAATCCGGCGCCGCGCCCTGGAAGGAGTAGATCGACTGCTTCTCGTCGCCGACGGCAAAGACAGTTCGGCGCACCCCTTCGCGCTGGCCAAGCCCGGCAAAGAACTCTTCCGTCAGTTTCTTCACCACTTCCCACTGGTCGGGACTGGTATCCTGCGCCTCGTCGAGCAGGATGTGGTCGATGCCCTGGTCGAGCTTGAATTGCACCCACGGTCCGGCATCGGGCCGCGACAGCAGGCTCACGGTGCGGGTGATCAGATCGTTGAAGTCGAGAAAACCCCGCCCGCGCTTCAACTGCTCGTAGCGCGCGATCAGCCAGCCGGCGACGGTGAGCGCCGCCGCTGTCCCTTCCAGCATGCGGAACAGCGCCAGCCGGTCGGTTACCTCGAGGATCGCCTTGGCCGCGGCCAGATAGCGATCGGCCAAGTCCGGCAGCCGGTCGACCAGCGCCTTCCTGAAGATTTTGGGAGGATCGTAAGGGTCGCCGTCCGCACGCAGGAATGCTTTGGCGAGCAGGCGCAGCCGCCGGATCGGATCGGCCTCGGTAAAGGCGGTCTGCGCATAAGGCAGCACATTGTTCAACACCTGCTTGGCGTCGGCGGCTTCGGCGGCCTGCGCGAATTCGGCGAACTGGCCAGTCGAAAAGCCAGGCAGCGGCCACAGCGAAGCGGCTATATCCCCAGCCGTCTGTCCAGGTCTGAAGCCGAATTCGGCGAACAGCGGCCGGAAGTCCCGATCCCTGCCGAGCTTGGCGATGAAATCGCGCAGCTCGCCGCGCTTGCCGACGATTTCGCCAAGCAGCGTGTCGAGCCCGAACTCGCCGCCGCGTTCCAGCACGGTGGCGAAGGCCTCCGCCAGGCCTTCGCCGCCTGCGCCTGCGCCGGAGATCATGTCGCGGCGGGCATCGGCGAACAGCGAGGCCTCCATCTGCGGATCGAGCATCTCGAAATGCGCCGGGATATTGGCTTCGAGCGGGAACTGATGCAGCACGGATTCGCAGAAGGCGTGGATGGTCTGTATCTTCAGCCCGCCCGGCGTCTCGAGCGCCTCGGCGAACAGCCGGCGCGCGCGCCGCATCGTGTCCCGGTCGGCGCCGCGGCCGTCCAGCGCCGCGATCCTGACCGCCAGCTCCGCATCGGGCAGCGCCGTCCATTCCGACAGGGTCGAGAACACGCGGTTCGACATGTTAGCGGCGGCGGCCCGCGTATAGGTGAGGCAGAGAATCTTCGACGGATCGGTGCCGTTGAGCAGGAGCCGGATGACGCGCTGCGCCAAGACATGCGTCTTGCCCGAGCCGGCATTTGCCGACACCCAGGCGGAATAGGCCGGGTCTGAGGCGCGCGCCTGGCTGGCCGCGGTATCGGAGGGGATCGGATACTTCATCCATCCGCCTCGTCTTCGCTGGCGCCGCCGGCCGACCATTCCAGCACGCGCGCCAGATGGTCATAGTCGCCGTCGGCTTCGCCCTCGCGGAATGGCAGGGCGCGCGACAGATAGCCGGCGGTCGGGTCGGCATAATGGAAAAGCAGCCGCTCCAGCCGCGCCCAGGCTTCCTCGGAGAGGTCGTTGGCGGTGCGGGGCTTGCGGTTGTATTCGAGGATCGATTCCTCGAACACCTCGCCATTCGGCTTCAGCCGCACGAAGGCAAGCTGCGAGGGCTCGCGGATGCCCAGTTCCTTGAAAGCGCCGCGCCTCAGCAGCGCGCCCTCCAATGCAAGCTGTGGCGACAGCAGCGTGTGCGCCTGCGCTTTCGAGGGTGAGGAGCCTGTCTTGTAGTCGAGGATATCGGCCATGCCGCCGGCGAGCAGGTCGACGCGGTCGGCATAGCCGGAAAGCGTCACGCCGGTGCGGCCGACAACCGTTTTGTCGGCGCGCTCCTCGGCATAGCGCTTCGCCACCGCATCGGCGCGGCCATGCTCCCATTCGATGATGTTTTCGGCGAGCTTTTCGAAGCGCGGCCACCAGATGGCGTCGATGTCCGACGGAAGCTTTGCGTCGGCAAAGCAGGCACGGCCCGCTTCGATGAGGCTTTGCAGCGCGTTTGGTGCCCTGGGGTCTTCGACGCTGCGCGAAAACAAATGCAGGATTTCGTGGAACAATGTGCCGCGTTCGGCGGCGCCCGGATCGCGGATAAGCGGCTCCAGCGGCATCAGGCCGAGGATGCGCCGTGCGTAGACAGCGTAGGGGTCGCGGCGCAACGTCTCGATCTCGGTGACCGAGAAATGCTGCGGGCGCATGCTGAGCGGCGGCTTCGGCTGCGGGCGGGGGGCAAAATCCTTCTTCTCGCCGGCATCGAGCGCTCGCGCCCAGGCAAGCAGCGCGTCGCCGCGCCCACGAAGTCGTGCCGCCGGCTCCTTGCCGATGAAGGTCAGGATGCGCTGCAGCCAGCGCGACGGCACGGCCGGCGCGTCGCCGGAGCGCGCCGACCGCGTCAGCACGATTGCAGCAGCGCCCGTCGCCATCTGGAAGTCATGCGCGGCGAGGCCAATGCGCCGTTCCGGCGGTTCGAGGTCGATGCCGGTCTTCATCAGCCGCGACATGAAGCGGTCGCTCTCGGGTTTGCGCGGCCAGACACCTTCATTGAGCCCGCCGATGACCAGCGTGTCGACGTTCTGCAACCGGGCTTCCAGCGCGCCCCAGATGGCGATGTTGCGGTCGGTGCCTTGCGCCGGCTTCACCGTCTCCGGCGCGATCAGCGCTTCCATCAAGTCGGGCCATTCCGAAGCGGCGAAGGCGAAAGGCGAGGACGCCGCCACCAGTCCGCGCAACAGCTCGGCGAGTTTCTCGCCGGCGTCGCCGGCATAGAGTTCCGCCAGACCGCCATCGGCCGCGCGGCCGAGATATTCCAGCGCGACGACGCTCGCGCGCGTCAGCGTCGCGATGTCGGCGTCCTTCGCGTCGCGCATCGCGGTGAGCGGCAGCAGCGCCTTGGTAAGTCGGCTAAGCATTTCCTGCGCCTGCTCGATGCCGCGTACGGTCAGGCGCGAAAACCAGAAAGGCTGCCTGGTGTCGCCGCTTAGCTCCGCGAGTCGTGTCTCGAAAAGCGCGCCGAGCGACGCGACATCGGGGCGACCCGTGCCGCCGCGCAGCGCCACCAGTTCGACGAGTTCGGCCGCCTTGCGCACGCTCCGGCGTTCGAGACCGAGTCCAAGCAGCGGATGCTTGAGCAAGGACAGGAGGCTTACCGGATCGCCGGGCCGGAAGGCGGCGCTCAGCGCGAGTCTGAGCAGGCTGGCGGCCGGCGTGTTGACGAGCGGCGCACCGCCGGAATCGTCGGCGACGACACCGAAGCGCAGAAGCTCGGCCGAAACCCGCCGCGCCAGCGCCCGGTCGCCGGTGACGAGCGCCGCGCGCTTGCCTGGGATCTCCACCGCGCGCTTCAACGCGATGGCGATTGCCGCCGCCTCGTCGCGTTCGTTCGCCGCTTCCACCAGCGTCACGCCGGCAAGCGCCTGTTCGATATCGTGCGCCGCGAAGCGCGGCCGCGTCTCGGTCCAGTACTCGGTGGTTTCGGCCGGCCGCAGCGCCTCGCCGACAAGGGCGGCGCGCAACGCAAGTGGCGGTGGCGCGGCGACGATATCCTCGACGTCGCGGCGCGAAATGCCGATGCTTCCGATCAGCTTGGCGAGGCCGTATTGCGGGTGGCCGAGCGTTGCCGGACGGGCGCCCGGCGCCGTGATTGCCGCGAAGGATGCGTCGTCCAGCTCGCGGTCGAGCCCAGGCAGCACGACCGCGCCGTTGGGCAGGCCGGCGATGACGCCAAGCAGTTCCGCCGTGGCGGGAATGGAGCCGGTCGAACCGGCGGCGATGACGGGCCCGGCCGGCGGGCTGCGCTTCAGCCGCGCCGCTTCCAGGCGGATCAGCGCGCTGCGATGCGCTGCCGGATTTGAGCGGTCGCGCTCCTTGAGCAATTCCGGCCAATTGTCGGTGACGATGCCGAGGAAATCGAGCGTCACCTGCCACCAGCCGGTGAGGTTGCCGGTGACCAGCGTCGCGAGCTTCGCCCAGTCCGTGCCTTCGGTCTCGATCTCGTCCATCAGCCGGGCAAGGTCGCGCGCCAGCCAGATGGCGTCGGCGGCCGAGGTCGGCACGACGAATTCCTCGTTGAACCGCTCTCTGACATGCGCCGGCAGGCTTTCCTTCCAGGCGCGCACCAGCGGCGCCAGCAACAACAGCCGCTCCTGCGCGGCGATCGGCGGCGCGAGATCTATCGCCGGCGCCGCTTCCGCGTCGAAGGCGGCCTCGTCCTCGTCGAACTCGCCGAGCGGCCGCACCGTCGGCAGGATGGCCGAGCGTCTGCCGAGCATGTCGACGAAGGCGCCGCGCAGCGCCCGCGCGGCGCGCCGCGTCGGCACATAGATGGTGGCGTCGGCGAGCGCCAGCGGATCGCCGTCGAAGCGGAAGCCGGGGATCAGGCGTCCATCGAGCAACGCTCCAGCCAGCGTCGGCAGGAACGGCGCTCCGGACGGGATGGAAAGGACGCGGCGCGCGCCGCTCATACCGCATTAGATCGCCGTGCGCCCGTTTGGGCGCACAAATGACGATCTAACCCTTTGACTCTACGCATCGTGCTTTCCGAAAATCGGAGCCGATTTTCGGGCCGATGCGGATGCGAGCGCGCCGGCGACGGTTGCCTCGGCGGCTGGAATGGCGTCCGGGGTGCCGACGGTGATCCAGCTTCCGTTCATCTTCATGCCGAACAGGCGGCCGGCGGCGATCGCCTTGTCGAAATAGATGTTGAGCGAATGCGAGCCTGTGGGAGCATCCTTGAAGATACGCGGATGGATGATCGCAGCACCTGCATAGATCAGGCCCGCCGGATCACCCTTCGAGCGCCTGAGCGCGCCGTCGTGCGCGATCAGGAAATCGGTGCCGACGCAGTGCCCGGTCGCTGAGTCGAGATCGGTAAGCATCAGCAAAATATCCATTCTGGCGGCGTCCCATGCAAGGGCAAGGCGCTCGAGGCTGGCTTGGCCGCTGTCGATCCAGAAGGTATCGGCGTTGATGATGTAGAAGGGCTCGCTGCCCAAAAGCGGCAGCGCCTTGACGATGCCGCCAGCCGATTCCAGCAGCGCCTCGCGCTCGTCGGAGATGACGATCTTCGGTGCGCGCCTATGGGCGACATGGGCGACGATCTGCTCGGGCAGGTAGTGGACATTGACGACGGCCTTGGCGACGCCGGCAGCTTCCAAACTGTCCAGCCCCCAGTCGAGCAAGGTCTTGCCAGCGATCTTCACCAGCGGCTTCGGCATCGAATCGGTAATCGGCCGCATGCGCTTGCCGAGCCCGGCCGCCAGCACCATCGCCGTCGTCGGCTTCATGGGACCCGTTCCTCGAGCAGGCCGTGGGCCATGTAGAAATCCTTCAGGCCGGTCAGCGCCGGATGCGCCAGCGCCCGCCTCAGATAGTCGCGGATGCGCGGCAGGTGCTTCAGATAGTAAGGCTTGCCGTCGCGCTTTTCGAGCCGCACGAAGATGCCGAGGATCTTCGAATTGCGCTGCGCGGCCATGATCGCATAGGCCTCGGCGAACTCGGCCTCGTCGAAAGCGCCGGCGGCGCGCCGTGCCGCGACATAGGCCGCGACCGTCCGCCGCTCGATCTCAGGCGAGACGGTGACGCGCGCATCCATGGCCAAGGAGGCGACGTCATAGGCCGCCGGCCCGATCAGCGCGTCCTGCACATCGACGATGCCGAGCCGGTCGAGGCCGGAAGGCTCGGCCCGCCAGATGATGTTGGGCGAATGGAAATCGCGCAGCATCAGCGTGTATTCGCTGCCTGCCAGGCGGTCGAGAAGCGCGTTCCATACCTTGTGGTAGCCTGCCCGCAACTCGTTGTTTGCCGGTTCGCCGGTGATCCATGGCACATACCAGTCGACCAAAAGGTCGGCCTCGATCAGCATGGCCTCCCGGTCGAAAGGCGGCACGTCGTGGAATACGCCCGGCGCCGCTTCCATGCGCGCGGGCCAGGTCTTGCCGTGCATCATGGCCAGCAACTCGGCCGCCGCCTCGTAGCGTTGGGCGATGGGCTGGCCGTCGTGACCGAGGAAACCTTCCGAGCCGAGATGCTCGATGAGCAGAAAACCCTGGTCGAGATCCTGGGCATGGATCGCCGGCACGCTGACGCCGGCCGCAAGCAGCGCCCGATCGATGGCGACGAAGGCGGTGACGGATTGCGCCGTATGGGCGATCACCGCATAGGGCTTGCCGTCGCGCACGGACGGCCCGAGCACGAGGCGCGGCGAGTTCATCAGCACCCGCGGCGCCTTGCCGGGCAGCGAGACGATCTCATAGGAGCGGGCGGAGGCGTCGCCGACGAAATGGCGGCGGCTGGCTTCGCCCCATCCGGCCGAGACCAGGAAATCGCGCATCGCCAGCGATCGCGCCGCGCGCTCGAAAACCGGTCCCTGGCCCGACAGCCGCGCCACGCGGCCTTCGCCATGTTCGGCAAGCTCGACCCACAGCGCGTTTTGCGGCAACCGGTCTGCGGCCCGTTCCGGCCATTCGATCAGGGCCGCGCCCTGTGTGAGCGCATCGTCGAGGCCGAGCTCGTCGAGCTCGTCCGGCGAGGAGAGGCGGTAGAGGTCGAAATGATGCACCGGAACGCGCGTCTCATAGCTCTGCACCAGCGTGAAGGTCGGGCTCGGCACTTCGAGGCCGGTATCGTCGGCAAGCGCCCGGATCAGCGCGCGGGCCAGCGTCGACTTGCCGGCGCCGAGATCGCCTTTCAGCGCGATCGCGTCGCCGGCGCGCAACGCCATGGCGAGGTCCTCGCCAAGCCTTGCCGTTGCCGCCTCGTCGGCGAGAAAACGCTCCAGCACCGTTCCTGCCATCGGGCCGCGCTACTCGGCCGCGTCGCGGATGCCCGCCGGCGTATCCGGAATTCCGGAAGGCTTGTCCGGGAAGGTGCAGATGACAGTCGTGCCCTTGTCCTCGCCGGTTTCGATGCGCACGGTTCCGCCATGCAACTCGACGAAGCTCTTGACGATCGAGAGCCCAAGTCCGGCGCCGCGCCGCCGTCCGCCATTGGTGCGCGGCTCGAAGCGGCGGAAGACCGATTCCAGCACGTCCGGAGGCATGCCCGGGCCATCATCGTGCACCGAAAACTCGACGCCGTCAGCCAAGCGGCGGCAGGTCAGTCGGATCGTGCTTGCTTCCGGCGCGTAGTTCGCCGCGTTGCTGAGCAGGTTGTAGAGGATCTGGCGGATGCGAGTCTCGTCGCCATGGAAGCTCGCCGGCGCCTCCGCCGCTTCGATCTCGAGCTTGATCCGGTGCTCGTCCAGCCGGTCGGCGACCAGTTCCGCCGCCGCCGCGATCGTCCGGTCGATGTTCATTTCGGAGATGTCGAGCTGCATGATGCCGGCATCGACGGTGGCCAGGTCGAGGATATCGTTGACGATGGTGAGCAGCACCGACGACGACGAGCCGACATGCTCGACATATTCGCGCTGTTTCGGCGTCAGCGGCCCCGTCGCGGGCAGCGACAGAAGCTCGGTGAAGCCGATGATGTTGGTCAGCGGCGAGCGCAGCTCATAGGACACGTGCTGCACGAATTCGTTCTTCAGCTGGTCGGATTTCTCCAGTGCCTCGTTCCTGTCCTTCAGCGCCCGTTCGACATTGACGGTGTCGGTGACGTCGACGAAGGTGATCATCACCTGGCCGTTGGGCAGGTGGATCACCGCGTAGCTCAGCACCGTGCCGTTGACCAGCTCGATCTGGCCGCGGCGATCGCGGCGCTCGTCGTCGAAGCCGGTGACCGCGGCGACGAAGCCGCCCCACGGGCTGTTCGCGGCGAGCTGGTCGCAAAAGTCGCGGATCGCCGAGACATGGACTTTCGGCTTGACCGCTTCCACCGTCAGCCCCCACAGCGCGACGAAGGCCGGATTGGACAGGCGCAGCCGGCCGTCCGGACCGAACACGACCACGCCTTCGGCGAGGTTGTCCAGCGTCTCGCCCTGCACTCGCACGGCGGTCTGGTAGCGGCTTTCGAGGTCCATCTTCTCGGTCAGGTTCTCGAACACCCAGGTGACGCCGCCCTTTGGCTGCGGGTTCGCCACGACGCGGATCGTCTTGCCGTCCGGCAGGTGCCACCAATGCTCCTGCGATTCGACGGCGCGATAGGCGCTGAGAAGGTTTTCCTTCCAGCGCCGCCATTCGGGCTGCTCGGCGATCCTGCCTTCGCTGCGCAGCCTGTCGAGCAGCAACGTGTTGGAGGGAGCGCTGAGCAGGAAGCCCGAGTCGAGACCCCACAGCTTCTGGAAGGCCTGGTTGAAGAAGCGCAGTTTTTCCTCGGTATCGAAGATCGCTACCGCCGTGTTCAACTGGTCGAGCGTGTCGGCATGGCTGCGCACGGTCCGCTCATATTCGGCGCGGATCGTCTCGGCGGCGCTGGTGTCGCAGGCAAGTCCCGCCGAACCGTCGGCTCCGGCGAAATCGGTGACCGCGAACATGCGGCGGTCGCCCTCGATCACGGTGGAAAGCGTCTGCTCGAAGACCGGGCGCGACTTGTGCTGCTCGGCGATCTGCTCGCGCGCCTGGCCGCCGAGGAATTCCTTCGCGTCGCGCACGGCCGCGGCCGTGCTTTCCGCCTCCACCGCCTCGGCATAGGCGCGGTTGACCCATTGCAATCGCCCGTCCGCGCCGCGCAGCCACGCCGGCATCTTCAACGCGTCGAGCAGGCCGACCATGGTGTCGTAATCGGCGCTGAGCCGCTGGTTCTCGATCTTCAGCCTGGCCTGGTGGCGCAGCGTCTCCGACAGCGAGACGAAGCGCACCAGCACATGCGCCGCGCTCTTGCGGCCATGCACCTCCAGCGGCACGCCGGCCTGCGTTTCGATGACGAGATCGAAGGCCCTAGCCTGTTCGCGCAGCGCCGCGACCGCGTGCTCCAGCGCCGCCGCCGAGCGCGGCATCAGCCAGCGGCCGAAGGCGAGGAAAGCGGACCTGTCGTCGGGCGCGCCGCTTTCCAGCGGCAGGCTGCCGATGAGCTCGGGCTTCTTGTTGTCCGTGGTCCACACCACCAGGCGCTGGTCGCGCAGGTTGAGCAGCGCCTCGGAGCGCTGCAGCGCCGCGTTGACGTCCGCGATGCGGGCCCTGAGCTGCAGGTTCTGCGAGGCGGTGCGTGCGCGCTCGCGGATCAGGAAGATGGCCGAAACCAGCGCCGCGCCCATGACGCCGACGAACATGGCGAGCTGCATGACCTCGACGGTGCTGACGGGCGCCGCGGCCTTTCCCGGGATGCCTGTCTCGGCGTGGGCGGCAAAGGTCAGCAGCGGGCCGGCAAGCGCCGAGGTGGCAAGCAGCGACGCCAGCCGCAAGCCGGCGCGAAAACCGCCGCCGCTCGCGGCGGGGCCGGCCTCGTTCGAATCCTCATGGCCGCCGGAAACGGCCTTTCCCGCGCGTGGCGGGTAATCCCCCGGCATGTCTTGGTCCTCTTCGCCGCTTGAATGCAAGACCGCCCTGAATGCGTCCCGGCCCAACATGTCCCCGGACCGCGAATCACAACAATAACGCTTGCCGGAATCGGCGTGAAGAATCATTGGCGCAAAAAATAAAGCCGGATGGAAAGTCAACCACCCGGCTTCAATATATGGTAGATAATTTCGCTTTGGTTAATAGCGGTAGTGTTCCGGCTTGTACGGGCCCTGCGGCGTCACGCCGATATAGGCGGCCTGTTCGCCGGACAGCTCGGTGAGCTTGGCGCCGAGCTTGTCGAGATGCAGCCGCGCGACCTTCTCGTCGAGGTGCTTGGGCAGCACATAGACCTGGTTCTCGTACTGGCCGTGCTTGGTGAAAAGCTCGATCTGCGCCAGCACCTGGTTCGTGAACGAGGCCGACATGACGAAGCTCGGATGACCAGTGGCGTTGCCGAGGTTGAGCAGGCGTCCCTCGGACAGAAGGATCATCCGCTTGCCGTCCGGGAAGGTGATCAGGTCGACCTGCGGCTTGACGTTGGTCCATTTCAGGTTGCGGAGCGACGCCACCTGGATCTCGTTGTCGAAGTGGCCGATATTGCCGACGATCACCATGTCCTTCATCGACCGCATATGGTCGAGCGTGACGACGTCCTTGTTGCCGGTGGTGGTGATGACGATGTCGGCGTTGGGGGCCGCGTCTTCCAGCGTCACCACCTCATAGCCGTCCATCGCCGCCTGCAGCGCGCAGATCGGGTCGACCTCGGTGACCTTGACGCGGGCGCCGGCGCCGCGCAGCGAGGCCGACGAGCCCTTGCCGACGTCGCCATAGCCGCAGACCACCGCGACCTTGCCGGCCATCATCGTGTCGGTGCCGCGGCGGATGCCGTCGACCAGCGATTCCTTGCAGCCGTATTTGTTGTCGAATTTCGACTTGGTGACGGAATCGTTGACGTTGATCGCCGGGAAGGGCAGCAGGCCCTTCTTCTGCAACTGGTAGAGGCGGTTGACGCCGGTGGTGGTCTCCTCGGTGACACCGCGGATTGCTTCCCGCTGCTTGGTGAAGAAACCGGGCGAGGCCTTCAGGCGCTTCTTGATCTGCGCGACGAAGTATTCCTCCTCCTCGCTCTGCGGATTGGACAGCACATCCTCGCCGGCCTCGGCGCGCGCGCCGACCAGAATGTACATGGTGGCGTCGCCGCCATCGTCGAGGATCATGTTGGAGGTGCCGCCATCGGCCCACTGGAAGATCCTGTCGGTGTAATCCCAGTAGTCCTCCAGCGACTCGCCCTTGACCGCGAACACCGGGATGCCGGCCTCGGCGATCGCGGCGGCCGCATGATCCTGCGTCGAGAAGATGTTGCAGGAGGCCCAGCGGATGTCGGCGCCCAGCGCCTTCAGCGTCTCGATCAGCACCGCCGTCTGGATGGTCATGTGCAGCGAGCCGGTGATGCGCGCGCCCTTCAGCGGCTTCTTGGCGCCGAACTCCTCGCGGCAGGCCATCAGACCCGGCATTTCGGTTTCGGCGATCTCGATCTCCTTGCGGCCCCAGCCGGCAAGCGAGATGTCGGCGACCACATAGTCCTTGCTACCCGTCATGGCAGTGCTCCGGTGTGATTTTTTCTCAAAGACGCGCCGGCGCCGGAAGGCGCATGGGAGGACGCGGTTGCCGGCCTGACTAGCAGATCGGCCGCCGCACGACAATGGGATATAAAGAAATCTTTATGCGCGCATGTCTCTGCGGGGCGGTGCATGTCGCCCAAAAGTGCGCAGCGGTTTTGGGATTACGACATGCATAAGCAGAAATCATGTCGCCCCAAAAGTGCGCAGCGGTTTTGGGATCACGACATGCACAAGCAGAAATTATGTCGCCCAAAAGTGCGCAACGGTTTTGGGATTACGACATGCACCAAAGCAAAAATTTCAGATTTCCTCGCCGAAACGCGAGGCGACCAGCTGCTCCAGCGCATCCATGGCCGGCACGGCTTCCGGGCCGCTGGCGATGACGCGGATCGAATAGCCCGGGCTCGCCGCCAGCATCATCAGGCCCATGATCGAGGTGCCGCCGACCTTCACGCCGTCCTTCTCGACATGGATGGTGGCGTCGAAGCCGCTGGCGACCTGGACGAACTTGGCCGAAGCGCGCGCGTGCAGGCCGCGCTGATTGATGATCGGGAACTCCCGCACCACCTCGTCTGTGTGCGGCGCCGGTGCGTTCATTTGCTGCTCAGGAGCTGGCTGGCTACGTTGATGTATTTGCGGCCGGCCGCCTGCGCTTCGTCGAGCGCGGCGGCCATGTTGTCGCCCTTGCGGATCGAGGAGAGCTTGATCAGCATCGGCAGGTTCATGCCGGCGATGACCTCGGTGCGGCCGGATTCCATCACCGAGATGGCGAGGTTGGAGGGCGTGCCGCCGAACATGTCGGTGAGCACGATGACGCCGGTTCCGGTGTCGACGCGCGCCACGGCGTCGACGATGTCGGCCCGGCGCTGCTCCATGTCGTCATCGGCGCCGATCGCCACGGTTTCGAAATTGTCTTGCGGCCCGACGACATGCTCTACGGCATGCCGGAACTCGGTAGCGAGTTGACCGTGCGTCACGAGCACGAGTCCGATCATTCTCTGGTGGCTCCCGTCATCGCCGCTTCACAGGCGTATCTTATGTTCGCCAGCCATTCCAGGCGGCGGGAGCGCTATCTTGTCGACGCACGGCCGGTTGACAAGCCCAAAATTGCGGCGGCCCGGGCCATTTTGACGCATCGCAGCAAAAATCCCGGGCCGGATCATGAAAAAGGCTGGATCGACAGCCGCGCCATCAGCATGGAGAGCGCGGCGGTGATACTTTGCCGGGCGACATCGATGCGGGGCAGCCGGCATCCGTCGATCGTTTCCACGGCTTCGTCCTGCAGGCGCGCCATGTCGGCCGGCTCGACCAGCCGCACCATGAGGTCGATCACGGCGGCCGGTTCGAAAGCCAGCGGCCGCGGGCCGATGCCGTGCACCTCGGCGAGACCGGCGATGCTCGCCGGCGCGCGGCACACCAGCCGGCCGCCATGGGCCACCGCAAACAACTGGTCGTCGCCCACCAGCCGGGCAAAAAGCCCCCGCGCGCGGCAATGATCGATTAGCGCCAGCGCCAGCGTCGTCTTGCCGGCGCCCGACGGCCCGGTGATCAGCAGGCCGCGCTCGCCGACCAGTATGGCCGTCCCATGGATGTTGCGGGGCTTCGTGGCGGCGTCTGGCATGTTCGGCTCGGCGATCAGCCTTCCGCCGGCAGCGTCACCACGAAACGCGCGCCCTTGATCTCGCCGGGCTTGGTGCCGGGGATGTTCTCGGCCGTCAGCGTGCCGCCATGCGCCTCGACGATCTGGCGGCTGATCGACAGCCCGAGGCCGGAGTTCTGGCCGAATGCCTCGCCGGCCGGCCGGTCGGTATAGAAGCGTTCGAAGATGCGATCGATCTTCTCCGCCCGGATACCCGGGCCGTTGTCGTCGACGGTGATGATGTTGAACTTGCCCGCGCGCGCCAACGAGATCGCTATGTGGCCATGCTCGTCGGGCACGAAGGAACGCGCGTTCTCGATCAGGTTGGTGATGACCTGACCGATCCTGAGGTCATGGCCGACAACGAAATAGCCTTTGGCGCCGGCCGGCAGCTTGGCGACCTTGAGCTCGATCTCGACGGCCTTCTTGTTGCGCGTCGCCTCGCGCGAGACCGCGATGAGATCGGTGGTGAATTTCTTCAGGTCGACGGTCGCGGCATCCTCGCGCGCAAGCTCGGCATCGAGCCGCGAAGCGTCCGAGATGTCGGTGATCAGCCGGTCGAGCCGCCTCACATCGTGCTGGATGATTTCCATCAGCCGGCCACGCGAGTTCTCGTTCTTCGCCAGAGGCAGCGTCTCGACCGCGCTGCGCAGCGAAGTCAGCGGGTTCTTCAATTCATGCGAGACATCCGCCGCGAAACTTTCGATCGCCTCGATTCTCGCATACAGCGCATTCGTCATGTCGCGCACGGCGATGGACAAATTGCCGATCTCGTCCTGGCGATCGGAAAAATCGGGGATTTCCTCGCGGCTCTTGACGCCGCGCCGCACCCTGACAGCGGCTGCGGAAAGCCGGCGCAGCGGATTGGCGATGGTGGAGGCGAGCAGCATCGACAGGATCGCGGTGACGAGCGCCGCCACCCCGAACACGCGCAGGATCGCCTTGCGCTCGGCCGCGACGATCTTGTCGATGTCGCCGCCTTCGGTGGACAGCATCAGCACGCCGAGCACGGCGCGGAAGCGCTGGATCGGCACCGCGACGGAGACGATCTGTTCGCCCTGCTCGCTCACCCGCACGATGGTCGAGGGGCTGCCGGTCAGCGCCTTGACCACTTCGGGGAAGGCCGCGCCATTGCCGCCGGGTTGCTCGTGGTAGACCGGCAGGTCCTTGTTGCGGAAGAAGTCGAAGATGAATTTCTCGACTTGCTCCACGACGCCGGGCTGTTCGTCGTCGACGGGCGGCAGGTCGTAGCGCAGGATCTGGCCGCGCGAATAAAGATGCCGCGAATCGAGCAGCAGGTTGGCGTCGCGGTCATAGATGCGGGCGCGGGTGCGCGTTGGCGAGATCAAGCGTCGCAGCACCGGCGCGACGCGCTCGGGATTGATCGGGAAATCGAGGTTGTCGAGTTGGTCCGAACCCGGCCCCAGGCTTTCGCCCGCCTGCAGCTCAAGCAGCTTTTCCGGGTCGATGCTGATCGAATCGGTCTCGACGGTCGCCGAAGCCGCGATCGCGCCGGCGATGATCTCGCCCTGTGTCATGAGGCTTTCGACGCGCGCGTCGATCAGCCCGTCGCGGAAGGTGTTCAGGTAAAGGATGCCGGTGACCAGCACGGCGAGGCCGGCCAGGTTGAGGAACAGGATGCGCCGGGTCAGGCTGGAGAAGATGTGATGGCCGAGAAACCGGCGCATCGGCACGGTGAATTTCGACACGAAGGCGGGCACGATCCGCGACGGGCGCCTTGTCGCGCCCGCCCGTCTGCCTCGCTCTACTTCCACTGCCATCGACTAGCAGGCCCTGCTTAGTTAGTGGGTAGTGAGTGGGCAGTAGGCAGTAGGAGCAATGATTGGCTGACCGCGGCTATGCACGAATGGCCGCTCGCATCATTCAAAACTGACTACGGACTATTCCCTACTGCCTACTGCCTATTCTCATGCTTCGCGGAACCGGTATCCGACTCCGTAAAGGGTTTCGATCATCTCGAAGTCGTCGTCGACGGCCTTGAACTTCTTGCGCAGCCGCTTGATGTGGCTGTCGATGGTGCGGTCGTCGACATAGACCTGCTCATCATAGGCCGAATCCATCAGCGCATCACGGCTTTTTACCACGCCGGGGCGTTGCGCCAGCGAATGCAGGATGAGGAACTCGGTCACCGTCAGCGTCACCGGCTCGCCCTTCCAGGTGCAGGTGTGCCGCTCCTGGTCCATCACCAGCTGGCCGCGTTCGAGCGAGCGGGCCTGCTGGCTCGGCGCCTTGGCCGCCGCCTCGCGGGCGCTGGTACGGCGCAGCACGGCGCGCACGCGCTCGACAAGGAGGCGCTGCGAGAACGGTTTGCGGATGAAGTCGTCGGCGCCCATCTTGAGGCCGAACAATTCGTCGATCTCGTCGTCCTTCGACGTCAGGAAGATGACCGGCAGGTCCGACTTCTGGCGCATGCGGCGCAACAGCTCCATGCCGTCCATGCGCGGCATCTTGATGTCGAGTATGGCGAGGTTCGGCGGACGCGCCGCCAGGCCTTCCAGCGCCGACGCGCCGTCCGTGTAGGTTTCGACCCGATAGCCCTCGGACTCGAGCGCGATCGACACCGAGGTCAGAATATTGCGGTCGTCGTCGACAAGCGCGATTGTTGCCATTTCAAGCGGCTCCCTCATGAGCTGTCCCTTCTGTCGTCGAGAAAGGGCTTTTGCAGGACAAATTGGGTACAAAATGTGGCACGGGCCCTGTCCGAAGTCACCAGCGGCCCGCCGTCACACGCCATCGCACCCTAATTGGGATTGGACGAACCAAGCCTGCCAATCCTTTGGGCAACCTCTGCGATTTTTTGCACATATAAACGATTTAAACAACTTTCAAATTTTTTAAATCGATTAATGATTTGATATCATTCGGCTTTTCTGGTTCTGAACCTGACGGCCCCAGCGCGGGCTCCGGGAAGTCACCCGTCAGATGCGGCCAAATCCAGAGAGGAAATTTGATGTCGGAAGCCGGCAAACGCAACCCCGACTGCGCCATCGACGCGATCGGCCTGAAGACAACGGGCATGGTACGCTATAATTTTGGCGCGGCCGAACTCTACGAGGAAGCGATCCGGCGCGGCGAGGCGAGGTTGACCGCGCGGGGTGCCCTGGTCGCCGAGACCGGCCAGCACACCGGGCGTTCGCCGAAGGACAAATTCGTCGTGCGCGACGAAGCGACCGGCGGCCAAGTCTGGTGGGACAACAACAAGGCGATCTCGCCCGCCCAGTTCGAGGCGCTGCTTTCCGACTTCCGCGCCCATGCGGCGGGCAAGGACCTCTACGTGCAGGACCTCGTCGGCGGCGCCGACGCCGATCTCAAGCTGCCGACCCGGGTCATCACCGAATTCGCCTGGCATTCGCTGTTCATCCGCAATCTTTTGATCCGCCCTGAAGCCGCGGAGCTCGAGCGTTTCGTGCCGCGGATGACGATCATCGATCTGCCCTCCTTCCGCGCCGATCCGGCACGTCACGGCAGCCGCACCGAAACGGTGATCGCGGTCGACCTCACCCGCAAGATCGTGCTGATCGGCGGCACCTCCTATGCCGGCGAGATGAAGAAGTCGGTGTTCACGATGCTGAACTATCTGCTGCCGGCAAAGGGCGTCATGCCGATGCACTGCTCCGCCAATGAAGGTCCGGACGGCGACGCGGCCGTCTTCTTCGGCCTGTCCGGCACCGGCAAGACCACCCTTTCCGCGGATCCGTCGCGCACGCTGATCGGCGACGACGAGCATGGCTGGGGTCCGCACGGCATCTTCAATTTCGAGGGCGGCTGCTACGCCAAGACGATCAGGCTGTCGGCGGAGGCCGAGCCGGAGATCTTCGCCACCACGCAGCGCTTCGGCACGGTGCTGGAGAACGTGGTGCTCGACGCCGGCCGCGTTCCGGATTTCAACGATGGCAGCCTGACCGAGAACACGCGCTGCGCCTATCCGCTGGACTTTATCCCCAATGCCTCGAAGACCGGCCGCGCCGGTCATCCGAAGAACATCATCATGCTGACCGCCGACGCCTTCGGCGTCATGCCGCCTATCGCCAGGCTGACGCCAGCGCAGGCGATGTACCACTTCCTGTCGGGCTATACCGCCAAGGTCGCCGGCACGGAAAAGGGCGTCACCGAGCCGGAAGCGACGTTCTCGACCTGCTTCGGCGCCCCGTTCATGCCGCGCCACCCGTCCGAATACGGCAATCTGCTGCGCGAGTTGATCGCCAGCCACGGCGTCGACTGCTGGCTGGTCAACACCGGCTGGACCGGCGGCGCCTATGGCACCGGCCGCCGCATGCCGATCAAGGTGACGCGCGCCTTGCTGGGCGCCGCGCTCGACGGTTCGCTGAAGTCGGCCGAGTTCCGCACCGACGCCAATTTCGGCTTCGAAGTGCCGGTGGCGGTTCCGGGTGTCGAGAGCGCTATCCTCGACCCGCGCTCGACCTGGGCGGACAAGGCCGGTTACGACCGCCAGGCCGCGAAGCTGGTCAATATGTTCGCGACCAATTTCGAGAAGTTCGAACGCCATGTCGACGCCACCATCCTCGGCGCCGCGCCGCGCTTGCAGGAAGCGGCTGAATAGCGGCCGCTTCTCATATCTTTCCTCCAGGGCCCGGCTCGCGCCGGGTCTTTTCTTTTTGCCGTCATCGCGTCATGAGTGCGTGCATGGCAAGCGACGACGACATCATCATCTCGGCCGAAGCGGTCATTCGTGCGGGCGACCTGCATGAGGACTTCATCCGCTCGTCCGGTCCGGGCGGCCAGAACGTCAACAAGGTCGCCACCGCCGTGCAGCTGCGCTTCGACGCGGCGAACGCTTCCGGCCTGTCCGAGCGCGTGCGCGAGCGTGCCATCAAGCTTGCCGGCCAGCGCGCCACCAAGGACGGCGTCATCGTCATCGAGGCCGGCCGTTTCCGCACCCAGGAGCAGAACCGGGCCGATGCGCGGGCGCGGCTGACGGCGTTGATCGCCAAGGCGGCCGAGCCTCCACCGCCGCCGCGCAAGAAGACCAGGCCGTCCAAAGGCGCCGTGGAGCGCCGCCTTAAGAGCAAGGCAGGCCGATCGACGGTGAAAAAGCTGCGCGGCCGTGTCGACAACGATTAAGCACGGTTGAATCGGCTGCTTCCAATTCTGGGTTGCAGATGGCAAGCTCCGATTGCTGCAACAGCGAGGAGACCAGCTATGGGTATTTTCGATTTCGTCAAAGGCGTCGGCAAGAAGCTCGGCATCGGCGGCGACGACGAGGCATCGCCAAACGCGGATACGTTGAAGAAGGAGCTCGATTCCCACAAGCTGGGCACGGACGGCGTCGAGGTTGCCGTCCAGGGCGACACGGCGGTTTTGAAGGGCACGGTCAAGGATCAGTCGGTCTTCGAAAAGGCGGTGATCGCCGTCGGCAACACGCTCGGCGTCTCCAAGGTGCAGGCGGACGAGCTGAAGGTCGCGCCCGAGGCCGGCAAGGCGGCGCCAGCCAAGGAACCGACGCTCTATACCGTCCAGAAGGGCGACAATCTCTGGAAGATCGCCGAGAAATATTACGGCAAGGGGAAGGGCGCGAAGAACAATGTCATCTTCGAGGCCAACAAGCCGATGCTGACGCATCCCGACAAGATCTATCCTGGCCAGGTGCTGCGCATACCGGATATCGACCAGGCCTGAGGGGCATATCGCCGGGATTGAACGAACGGCGGCTTTCGGGTCGCCGTTTTCTTTTGCCGGTGGCATGCTAGGGCCGGATGATTTCAGGTCTGTTCGACCTGAAATCTGAATCCGTCTCTAAACCCAAGAGATAGAGCATGATGTCGCCCGAAAGCCGCTTCACACTTTTCGGCGTCATGCTCCAGGGCGGATAGAACGGATCGACCCATGCTCGTTCTTCCCAAAGGCGTCCGCCATATGCCGGGCTACATCGCCCGGCCGGCCCAGGAAGCGCTGGTCGAGGAGATCAGGCGCGTCGTGCAGGCAGCACCCCTCTACGTGCCGGCCATGCCGCGCACCGGCAAGGAGATGAGTGTGCGCATGACCAATTGCGGCGCGCTCGGCTGGGTCACCGACAGGGAGCGCGGCTATCGCTACCAGCCCACGCATCCGGTGACGGGCGAGCCCTGGCCGCCGATCCCTGAAGCCTTGCTGCAACTGTGGCGCGAGGTCTCGGCCTATTCGCATCCGCCCGAGGCATGCCTGGTCAACTTCTATGCGGCGGACGCCAGAATGGGCCTGCATCAGGATCGCGACGAGCAGGATTTCGCCGCGCCCGTGGTGTCGGTCTCGCTGGGCGACGACTGCCTGTTCCGGGTCGGCCAGGACAGGCGCGAAGACGGCACGAAGTCGTTCAAGCTGAAGAGCGGCGACGTCGTCGTGCTTGGCGGCGAGGGACGCCTCGCCTTCCACGGCGTCGACCGCATCTATCCCGCGACATCGGCCCTTTTGAAGAATGGTGGCCGCATCAACCTGACGCTGCGGCGGGTGACGGTGCCGGGCTGACAATTCCTGGTGCCCGCGCAACGCGATCTTAAGGACACGGCGACTAAAAGGTCGGTTGCGAAATCGAGATCGCCATGCAGCCGGACTGGATCAGAATCCGAAGCCTCTTGGACGTGGCCATCGTCACGGTGGTATCGATCGTCGCGCTTTGGATGGCCGAGTTTTACCTGAGCAGTTTGTGGACCCTGAACAGCAAGGGATTTTCCGCGCTGTCGCACAGGCTGCCCTACTGGGATTTCACCAACCTCTGGGCCGGGTCCCGCATGGCGATGGAGGGCCACGTCGCCCTTCTTTTCGACGTGGACGCCTACCGCGCAGCGCTGCGCGGCATGTTCTCGCCCGACCTTCCCAATCAGGAATGGAGCTATCCGCCGAACATCCTGTTGCTCGGCGTTCCGCTTGCCACCTTGCCGATCTTGCCTGCCTATCTGGTCTGGACGGTCGGGACTGTGCTCTGTCTGTGGCTGGCGATCCGGCCGCTGAAGCTCGGAGCGGCCCTGGAACTGGCGATTGTCTTGAGCCCCGCCGTGATCTGGAACTCGGTGTTCGGCCAGAACGGCGCGCTGACCACCGCGCTCTTGATCGGAGGCCTCGCCGTGGCGCCAAGGCGTCCGCTGCTGGCCGGGATCCTGTTCGGCCTGCTGACGATCAAACCGCATCTCGGCATTCTCGTGCCTTTCTGCCTGCTCGCCAGCGGCAACTGGAGGGCCATTCTCGCGGCCGTCGGGACCGCGGTCGCGGTCGCCGTCGCCACCGGCCTGTTCTTCGGCTTCGATGTCTGGCGCCTGTTCCTGACCGAAACCCGGCCCTTGATGACCGCGATCATGGAGGCGCCTTATCCGCAACCCTATCAGTACAACGCGATAACGGTGTTCTTCACGGCAAGGGCTGTCGGCCTTGGCGTGAACCTCGCCTATGGGGTGCAGGCGGTCGCCACCATCGCTTCCATTGCCGCTGCGGTCTGGCTCTGGTGGCCGGGGCGCCTGGTCTCGCACCAGGAACGCGTGGCGCTCACCGCAGTCCTTGCGATCCTTGCCACGCCCTACGGCTACACCTACGACACGATCGGTGTGGCCGTAGCGGTCGCGATGCTCGCCGCGATGGTTTCCAGGCCGCCTCGGTTGATACTGGCGATTTGCTGGCTCGGGCCTTTCGTCGTGCATTTTTTCACTTGGGGCGGATATTGCGTCGCTGTCCTGATCCCGCTGTTTCTTGCCATGTGGATGCTGCATTCGATATGGACGAGAGGCCGGAAGGCTGAACTCTCGGGAGAACCGTCCCTAGCCTGAAGCAATTCCGGGATGCGTGGGCAGCGATGGGCTTGGCGACTTTAAGGACTGCTTTGGAAAGACATGCCTTAACGTCAATTGATCTGGCCAGTGCCGCCCTAATTGCGTTCGGCGATATCGCTGCGGATGAACAGGGTTACCACGGCGTTCTGATAGAGCAGACGATAGTCTTGCAAAGCCTTTGCGATCAGTGGGCTGTCACGCAGCGGTGCCGCCGCGTGCGGCTGCCTCAGATGGAGCTTTACGGGTACATCCGGTCCTGCGGTTCCGTCATCGGCAACGATGTCGGGCCGTTTGGTCGCCAACTCACGGGCGATCGCCTGCGTGTAGTCCGCCCGCAAGGCTTCGAGCCTGAGCCGGGTCGCGGCATCCGGCCCGGACTCGATCAAGACCTGGGCATCATTGACCATCCAACTGGACGGGTGGCGCCCAACCATGCGAGCGCCGGCCATCCGGACGAGCGGATTGCCGATCTGCAGCGCTGAGCCGATCGATATCAAGGTCGGGTGATCGGCGATCCGGTTGATGGCGGCCGTCGCCGCGTCGAGATCGCCACGCGATTGGACGAATGCCAGGCCTTGCCGTGGCGCGACGGTCGTCACGGCCAAAAGCAGACCGAACCCGACACCCACCTTTGCCAGCGCAGGCAGCTCGCGCAGTGGCCGCAGCCGGATGAACTGGAGCACAAACGCCGACATGCCGAGCATCAGGAACGGGATCGCTTGATAGGTCCAGCCTTTGCCCATGACGACAAAGGCAGGGACATAGCCAATACCCGCCAGCAGCAGGATCTTCGCATCGCGATGGGGCCGGTCAGGGTAGGCCATGGCCAACGTCGCCCCGGCCATGGCCACGAAAATCTTCACCGGCAAGAGCATCAACACGTCGACGGCCGGCAAGCGCATCGGCAAATAGACCTCGCGTAGCAAAGGCAGGACATCGCTGAAGAACGGCTGCATGAAAACCACAAGCACGACCAGATAGGCGACGGTCAAAGCAGCGCCGAAGACATTCTCGGTCGTCAGCAGAGGCCGCGCCGAGCGTCGCTGCGCGGCAAGGACCAGCACCGGGACAGCCAGCGCCAGCACGCTGAAGGGCGGTTTGATCATGACGAAAATCGCGGCGCCAAGCCCGGCGGCGAGCCGCTCGGCCGTGCTGCCGGCGCGGAAATCTATGGTCCGGTCGCGTGCCGCAAGCAGCGCCAACCAAGGCAAAAGGCAGATGACTGCGATCTGTTCGCGCTGGCCGAAATCCGCCGGGGACAGGCTAAGCAGAAGAAACACCAGGACCGGAACTGCCCAGACGAATCGTGTCAGCGTTTGGTCGGCACGTACAAGAATTCGAGCTGAAAGCCAGACCGAACCGATTGCCAGCACTGCCATGCCGAGCCCCACCCAGAGCTCCGCCGAAAGCCCGGTCAACCGCTCAAGAACCAGGAATGGCAAATAGAGCCAGGTGGAAAAGGGCGGATTGGCCTCGGCGACGTCGACATAGAGGCGTTCGCCGCTCAGCACGCGGTCGCCGACGGTCAGCAGCCACGATACGTCGACATTGCCCGGCAAGACGCGCGAGACGACGATCGCATAGAGGGCGATCAACAATGTTGCGGCAGCCGGCAGGCCAAGACGAAATGCAGTTCCGGCCTGACGGGGCCGCAGATCGGCCTGCTCGTCCGAAGCAACCAATGGCGCATCCATGCCGGGAGCCTCAATAGCAATACAGCGTTTGTGGCTCAGTTTCTAACGGACTGGCAGTTAAGCGCGCTTTAACCGGCGCCAGGACGTCCTCGACGAGCGTCGATCGGGTCCTGATGCATGCCGCCCAGAAGTGTGCAGCGGTTCTGCGACAACGACATGCATCAAGATCCGTTTCAGCGACGCGCTCCAAAGCTTCCGCAGCGCCACCTCTTCGACCAGATGGTTGGCGTGCTTGCGCAGGATGAGGTCAGCCCGTGCCCGCGGCGCCACGGCGAAATTGCCGAGCCTACCCACTCACACTTGATCCTCGCGACCTGTCCCGAAAGGGCAACTACGGATCACTCTGCCTGGGCAGTTCCTGGGTCGCGCAGCAGCACCTGAAGTTCGTCATTCTCGGCAATCTGCTGGTAGCCTCGCATGAAGTTGACGTAGTCCTGCCACCGGGCAAGCTCCGTATTCCAGTCCCTGTCGATTTTCTCGACGATTATCATGGCAGGCTGTTGGGCTTCGAGTTCGGCGAGCTTGCTCTCGATGTAGCGATCGGCGATCTGCCGGTAGTGGGATGCCGTCTCTTTGTCGCCATTCCGGGTTGCTATGCTCGAAAGATAAAGCGCCTGCTCACCCAGCCAGTCGCTGCAATGACGTGAAATCCATGTCCCGCCGAGCATGCGGGTGAGCGGATGGCCCCCCGAGATGTCGGCGCCGACTAGCGCGACGGTCGGCTGAGGAGCCGCGGCCTTGAGCTTGGCGACGAACTCGGCACCGAGCTTCTGCGTTTGCATGAACGGGATGGCGGCGGTGGCAATGATGGCAGCCAACAGCATCTTGCGCCTCAGGTCCATTGCCGTGCCCGACGACGACTCGTATGGCGCCGGGCCAGCTTGCGCCATCCTCAACGGTAGCGCCGCAAGAATCAGGCTGAAGGCCGGAAACGCGTGATAGGCCCAGCCCTTGGCCTGGTAGATCAGCGGCACGGTTGCAGCCAGCGAAGCAAGCGTGAATACGGTGATCAGCGGCGACAACGGCAATCCTGGGCGAAGAAAGCGCAGCGCCAGCAGCGCGATCAGGTAGATCGGCCCATAGGTCGTCAGCAACGCCTCCATATTCTGTATCCGCATGTAGGTGTCGGCCAGCACCGGGTAGATGACGCTCAGGAATTCCGGATGGAAATGCTGGACGGCAACGACATAGGCGACGCAAACCAGGCCGATCGTCCAGTACTCGACGGTGAAAAGCGTCCGGATCGACCGGCGGTTCCAGGCCGCGTAGAGAGCCGGAACGAGCACGACCAGCGCATAATAGGGCTTCACCAGCACCAGGATGCTGCCGCTCAATCCGGCAAGGAGGGCAACCGGCAGGCTGGGTATTCGATCGTCGATTGGCGCCGCGCGCCAGGCCGTCAGCATGAGCAACGGCAAAAACAGCGCGATCCCGAGATGCTCCCGCTCGCTGAAGGCATTGCCGGGGAGGATGACCAGCAGCGCCAGAAACAGAGGCAGCAGCGAAAACAGGGTGCGGTTCTCGACAAAACCCGCCCGCCTGGCGATCCATGCGGCAAGGCCCAGTCCTGCCAGGCAGATCGCATAGCTGTAGGCATGAACCGCGATTTCAGGCGAGATGCCGATCTTATGCGCGAGCGCCACGGCCGGCATGAACATCCAAAGCGTGAAAGGCGGATTGACTTCGAAAATGTCGACGTAGAGCCGTGATCCGGCAAGCATCCGTTCGCATACGGTGATCACCCAACTCGTGTCGGGTATGATGCCCCATCGCATCTGCCAGGGAACGGCGGCCGCCAGGACCAGCAGGCAAAGAATCGAGGTCCATGCCCACGTGTTGCGCGCTTCGCCGATCGGCGCGTCTGCTGTCGGTCTGTAGAGGACGGCGGTCATCGGCTCTCTCCTTCCGGGCAGAGGGAGCTGTTGGCGCCCATGCGACCGCCTCCGAGGAAGACAAACTTGCGTAAGACTGCGAAGTTCAGAACCGGCACAAGAATGGAAGCAAGCGCCACCGGCGCCGACGACGGGCATCCAGCAAGATCGGTGAGAATTGCGGCCAGCCCAACGGAGAGAAGGAGTCCGGCACCGGTTGCACAGGCGAAGCGGAAGATTTCGACGCCAAGCGCACTGTCAGGCATGAACGTCACGCAGCGATGCCCGCAATAGGAAAACACTGTTCCGGCGCTGGCGTCGAGCTTGTCGAGTTAGGCTCATCCCGCCGCACGAGCAGCGGCAGCACCGCCTCCTCGTTGAAGATCGAATGACCAGTGAATAGACCGGGGCCTTGCGGCCGGCGGCATTGCCCGCATTGATCACCGGTTGCCTCCCGACACCCGCTGGAGTTTGGCTCGCTAAGCTAGTCGGGATTGCCTAAGGCGCCGTTAAGGGGTCACAATTTCCTTAACGCCACCTCCTCGATCAGGTGGTTGGCGCCCTTGCGCAGGATGAGATCGGCCCGCGCCCTGGTCGGCAGGATGTTCTCGCGCAGGTTCTTCAGGTTGATGTTGGCCCAGAGCCCTTCGGCGATGGCCCGCGCGGCATCCTGCGAAAGCTGCGAATAGCGGTGGAAGAAGGAGTCCGGATTGCGGAAGGCGGTTTCGCGCAGCCGCATGAAGCGCTGGATGTACCATTGATGGATCAGCTTCTCGTCGGCATCGATATAGATGGCGAAGTCGAAGAAGTCGGACAGGAACGGCACGATCTTGCCGTCCTTCGGCAGCTTGCCCGGCTGCAGGACGTTGATGCCTTCGAAGATCAATATGTCCGGACGGTCGATGGTGACGAACTCGCCGGGGATCACGTCATAGGTCAGGTGCGAATAGACCGGCGCGATGACGCTGTTTTGCGCCGACTTGATGCCGGACAGGAACCTGAGCAGCGCGCCGACGTCGTAGCTCTCGGGGAACCCTTTGCGCTCCATGAGGTTCTCGCGGCGCAGGATCTCGTTGGGCAACAGGAATCCGTCGGTGGTGATGAGGTCCACCTTCGGGCTCGACGGCCAGCGCGCCAGAAGCTGCTTCAGCACGCGCGCCGTGGTCGACTTGCCGACCGCGACCGAGCCGGCGATGCCGATGATGAAGGGGGTCTTGACGACATCCTGCGCCTTGAAGAAGGCCTGGCGCTGCCTGAACAAAAGCTGGCTTGCCTCGACATGCGCCGAAAGCAGCCGCGACAACGAGAGATAGATGCGCTTGACCTCTTCGAGGTCGACCGGGTCGTTGAGCGAGCGCAGCCGGTCGATCTCTTCCCCGGTCAGCGTCAGCGGCGTGTCTGCGCGGAACTGCGACCATTGCTCGGCGGAGAAGAATCGATAGGGGGAATACTTCTCGGTCGGAGCAAGCTGGTCCATCGGGTTTCCTACCCTCCTCGCCGTCAGCCCCGGGCCATCAACCGCGGGGACGAGACGCCTTTTCGGCGATGCCCGAGCGGCCGGTTCGGCTCTCGAGCTCCTTCAGCACGTCGTCAAGCGGAATGCCCGCTATGCCAAGGACGACCAGCCAATGATATATAAGATCGGCACTTTCCGAAACGAGGGCCTGCCTGTCGCCGCGGATGGCGGCGATCACGGTCTCCACGGCCTCCTCGCCGACTTTTTGAGCCGCCTTGTCGATGCCCTTGGCGAACAGCTTCGCCGTCCACGAGTCAGCGTCGCCGGAATGGGCGCGCTGATGGATGATCGTTTCCAGCTCGGCGAGCGAAAATTGAGCCATAGCAGTGGTTTAAGTCCGATGTGCCGACGAGTCCAGCCGCATCGGCAGGCCGGCTCTGGCCATGTGCGCCTTGGCCTCGGCGATCGTGAAGGTGCCGAAGTGGAAGATCGAGGCGGCAAGCACCGCGCCCGCATGGCCGTCGCGGATGCCTTCGACCAGGTGATCGAGCGTTCCGACGCCGCCGGAAGCGATCACCGGCGCGCGCACCGCGTCGGCAATCGCGCGGGTGAGCGCAATGTCGTAGCCGGCCTTGGTGCCGTCGCGGTCCATCGAGGTCAAAAGAATCTCGCCGGCGCCGCGCTCGACCATCGTCTTGGCGAATTCGACCGCGTCGATGCCGGTCTTCTCGCGTCCGCCATGGGTGAAAATCTCCCAGCGATCGGCTTCGCCGGCCGCCGACACCTTCTTGGCGTCGATCGCCACGACGATGCACTGGTTGCCGAACTTGTCGGCGGCTTCCGCGACGAAATCCGGGTTCTTCACCGCCGCGGTGTTGATCGACACCTTGTCGGCGCCGGCCAGAAGCAGCTTGCGGATGTCGGCCACCTGGCGCACGCCGCCGCCGACGGTGAGCGGCATGAAGCACTGCTCGGCCGTCCTGGCGACCACGTCGAAGATCGTCTCGCGATTGTCGGACGATGCGGTGATGTCGAGGAAACAGAGCTCGTCGGCGCCTGCGGCATCATAAGCCTTGGCGGCTTCGACCGGGTCGCCGGCATCGATCAGGTCGACGAAATTGACGCCCTTGACCACCCGGCCGTCCTTGACGTCGAGGCAAGGGATGACGCGGGCCTTGAGCATCACTTGCCTTCCAGGGTCGAGAGCAGGTCGACCACCAGCTCGCCGACCAGCGGCGGCACGTCGCCCTTGGGGTCGAAGGCCGGATCATAGGCGGAAATGGTCAGCCCGGCGATGGCGAGCGGACCGGCGAGACCGCACATGGCGGTGCGCACCTGTTCAGGCGCCGGACCGCCGGGCGTGGTGTAGCGGTTGGCCTGCAGCTTCTCGGGGTCGTGCACGTCGAGGTCGACATGCATGTGCACCTGGTTTGCGCCATCGGCCTTCAGCCTTTGCGCAGCAGCCTTCCAGTCCGGGCACTCGGTCCGGATGACGGGCAGCGCTTTCAGCAGCTCCTTCTCGGCCTCGTCGAGGTCGCGCGCATTGACCAAAACGCAGCGCGACGGATCGACCGGCCTAAAGCCGGGGATCTGGTTGGCCATCGGCCGCCAGCACAGGCCCAGTGCGACAGCCAGCGCCATGCCGTCGAGGAAGCCGGTGGTGGAGGTCTCAGGCGTGTTGAGGTCGCCATGCTGGTCGGCCCAGATAACGGCGTCGGCGCCGGCGCCGGCCACGGCGCCCGCGGCGGTCAGGCAGTTGCCCGCCAGCACGATCGGAAACCGCTTTTTGTCCATCGCGATGCGGACTTGGCCCGAAACGGCGTTGCAGACGGCGAATCCGGTGCTGATCTCGCGCTCTTCTTCGTCCTCGACCACCTTGCCGATGTCATGCACCTCGACATCGTGGCCGGCGAGCTTCAGCGCCTCGGCCAGCCCGCCCGAGATCAGCGCGTCCGGGCCCTGGCCGCAGCCGCTGTGGAAATGGCCGCTGTCATAGGATGCCAGGATGATGGAAATGTTCACGCTCTTGCCTCCGCCCGCTCGCCGCGCAGGATCGCCAGCGCTTCGGTCGGGTCGATACGTCCGTCATATAGGGCGCGGCCGGAGATCGCGCCTTCGAGTTTGTGGGCGTCCGGCATGGTCATGCGCACGATGTCGGCGATCGAGGCGAGGCCGCCGGATGCGATCACCGGAATGGACACCGCCTCGGCGAGGTCGATGGTCGAATCCCAGTTGATGCCGGTCAGCACACCGTCCCGATCGATGTCGGTGTAGATGATGGCGGCCACGCCTGCGCCCTCGAACTTGTTCGCCAGCTCGATGACGCCGAGCTCGGAGGCCTCGGCCCAGCCCTCGACGGCGACCTTGCCGCCCTTGGCGTCGATGCCGACCACTATTTTTCCGGGAAAAGCCTTGCAGGCTTGCTTGACCAGTTCGGGTTCGCGCACCGCCACGGTGCCGAGGATAACGCGCGTCAGGCCGCGATCCAGCCAGTCCTCGATCTGCGGCAAGGTGCGGATGCCGCCACCGAGCTGCACCGGGTTCTTCGTCGCTTTCAGGATAGCGCCGACCGCCGCTGAGTTGACGCTCTGGCCCTTGAAGGCGCCGTTGAGGTCGACGACATGCAGCCACTCGAAGCCCTGCTCCTCGAAGGCTTTCGCCTGCGCGGCGGGATCGTCGTTGTAGATGGTGGCGGTGGCCATGTCGCCGTGCTTCAGGCGCACGCACTTGCCGTCCTTGAGGTCTATCGCCGGAAACAGGATCATCGGTCAGGCGCCCTCGACGATGACGAAATGGCCGGTCGAGGCGGCGAGCCGGAACTTCGAGGCATGCTGATATTCAGGCGAGTGATAGCATTCGATCGCCTTGTCGTAGGTGTCGAACTCGACCAGCACGTGACGGTTGCCGGTCGCTCCTTCCGGGCTCTCGTAGCGGCCGGCCCGGACCGGGAACTTCGCGCCGTATTTCGCGAAGGCGACGGCATTGGCTTCGATATACTGCTTATAGACATCCGGATCGCGGACATCGATCATCGCCATCCAATAGCCCTTCTTGCTCATTTTCAGGGCCTCCACTTCAGGAAATTGGTGATCAAGGCCAGGCCGAGCGCCTGGCTCTTCTCGGGATGGAACTGCGTGCCGGCGATATTGTCGCGCGAAACCGCTGCCGTCACCGCGCCGCCATAGTCCGCCGTCGCCAGTACCTCGTCCGCCTTCCGCGCATCGAGATAGTAGGAATGGACGAAATAGGCGTGCAATCCCTTCGCGCCGGTCTCGATGCCGGAAAACAGCGGATGCGGGCGGGCAAGCTCGATCGTGTTCCAGCCGATCTGCGGGATTTTCAGCGCCGGATCGGACGGCGTGATCTCCTTGACGTCGCCGGCGATCCAGCCGAGGCCCTTGGTGATGGTCTTTTCGAGGCCGCGTTCCGACATCAGCTGCATGCCGACGCAGATGCCGAGGAAAGGCCGCCCCTTGGCGATTGCCGCCTCCTCCACCGCCTCCCACATGCCTGCCACCGCGTGCAGGCCGGCGGCGCAGTCGGCATAGGCGCCGACACCCGGCAGCACGATGCGGTCGGCGGAACGCACGCGCTCGGCGTCGGCCGTCAGCTCGATCGTCGCCGCAAGGCCCGCCTCATGCGCGGCGCGCTCGAAGGCCTTGGTGGCCGAGCGCAGATTGCCCGAGCCGTAGTCGATGATGGCTACCCGCATGTCAGGGCCTTCCGGGCGTATGGGTCAATCCCAGCGCCATGCCTGTCTGTGGCGGACGGGCCAGCGACGCGTCCGGCACGATGCGCGGCATTGGCGCCGCCTCCTCGACATCGTCGGCGGTTTCCAGCGCATGGCGCGTCTCGGCGTCGCCGAGATCGCCGGCCTCGACCACGCCCCATTCCCGCCAGCCGCGCCGGCGAAGTGCCGCGATGCGCAGGCCCCGGCCTTCGAACCCGACATAGAGCGAGACCAGCAGCGACAGCATCGATCCGGCCCCTTCGAGCCCGAGCCTCTCGCCGAGCACCGACAGGAGCGCCATGACGATGAAGGTTAGGGCCGCCTCGATCCACAGCCGGTGCCAGGCGAGCCAGAGCGGCGCGGCCAGGAAGCCCAGCCAGGTGAAGCTGTCGCGCACGAAGATCGCGTCCTCGGCTTTGTTGCCGCCAGCCGGCGGCTGCATCACGACATAGATCGCCATAGGGCTATCCTTTCAGGGATCCCTTGGTGGATGGCACCGCGTCGGGCTGGCGCGGATCGCGCTCCAGCGCCGCGCGCAGCGCCCGCGCCACCGCCTTGAAGCAGGTTTCGGCGATGTGATGGTTGTTGGCGCCGTAATGGTTGGTCACATGCAGCGTGATGCCGGCATTCTGCGCCAGCGCCTGGAAGAACTCCCGCACCAGTTCGGTGTCGAACGTGCCGATCTTCGGCGACGAGAAGGCGACGTTCCAGACCAGGAACGGCCGGCCGGAGACGTCGATCGCCGCCCTGGTCAGCGTCTCGTCCATGGCGAGGTCGATCGAGGCGTAGCGCATGATGCCGCGCCGTTCGCCCAGCGCCTTGGCTAACGCCTGGCCGATCGCGATGCCGGTGTCCTCGACGGTGTGGTGATCGTCGATATGCAGGTCGCCCTTGGCCTTGATCGTCATGTCGATCAGCGAATGCCGCGACAGCTGGTCGAGCATATGGTCGAAGAAGCCGACACCGGTCGAAATGTCGGATTTTCCCTTGCCGTCGACATGGACGGAGACCGAAATCTCGGTTTCCTTGGTCTTGCGGCTGACTTCGGCCGAACGCGTCATCGCTCTGTCCTTGTTGCCCTGTTCGGAGGCGCCAGGGCTTGAAAACGAAAGCCTTCTATCAGCATGATCCGGCGATTGCCAGTTGCCATTCCGGCCGCTATCGGCCTCGACTGAGGGGCGGTTTGCAATCGTTGGCCCTATGCATACATATGGCCGATCAAAGTCACTCGTACCGCGCCAATCGCCTTTCTAAAGGGATAGCGCGAATCGGAGCCGGAAATGTCGAATGAACTCACCATGCACGCCACGACCATCGTCAGCGTGCGCAAGGGCGACAAGGTCGTGATCGCCGGCGACGGCCAGGTCAGCCTCGGCCAGACGATCATGAAGGGCAACGCCCGCAAGGTGCGCCGCATCGGCAAGGGCGGCAGCGTCATTGCCGGCTTCGCCGGCGCCACCGCCGATGCCTTCACCTTGCTCGAGCGGCTCGAGGCCAAGCTCGAGCAATATCCCGACCAGCTGACGCGCGCCTGCGTCGAGCTCGCCAAGGACTGGCGCACCGACCGCTATCTGCGCCGCCTGGAAGCCATGATGCTGGTCGCCGACAAGTCGGTCTCGCTGGCGCTGACCGGCAATGGCGACGTGCTGGAGCCCGAGCATGGCGTCATGGCCATCGGTTCCGGCGGCAACTACGCGCTGGCGGCTGCCCGCGCGCTGATCGACACCGACAAGGATGCCGAGGAGATCGCCCGCAAGGCGATGCAGATCGCGGCCGAGATCTGCGTCTACACCAACAACAATTTTGTTGTCGAAACGCTCGATGCCGCCTGACGACCATGATCCCGAAAAGTGGCCGCCGGTTTTTCGGACAGATCATGGTCGAACCAGCAGATACATATGATTTTCGGCCGGTCACGGAAAAAGACCTGCCGATGATCGCCAGTTGGCTGCGCGAGCCGCATGTTGCCGGCTGGTGGGACGATCCGGCCAAGGAGATCGCCGAGATCCGCGAGCATATGGATTCCGTTTCGGTGGAGCCGCTGATCGTCGAGCTCGACGGCAGGCCGATCGCCTATCTGCAGAGCTATGACCCGCATATGGAGGACGACCATCCCTATGCCGACCAGCCCTTCGGCACGCTTGGCATCGATCTGTCGATCGGTCCGCCGGAACTGGTCGGCGTCGGCCATGGCCCGGCCATCCTGCGCCAGTTCGTCGAGGAGCTTTTCGAGGAAGGTGCGCCGCGCGTCGTCATCGATCCGCATCCCGACAATGGCCGCGCCATCCGCGCCTATGAGAAGGCGGGCTTCAGGCCGATCGGCCGCAGGCATTCGCAATATGGGGACGTCGTGCTGATGGCTGTCGATGCGGCCGAAGACGACGATGAAAATCTGGGGGACTGACCGAATGACCGCGCCCGAAGAGTACAGGACGCTTTCCGCCTATGAGGACAGTTGGCGCATGGGCCTGCTGCTCGTGCTTGCTCTGGTCATCTTCCAGGCAGGCGCCTTGTACGGCATGGGCCATCCGCCGATCTGCACCTGCGGCTACGTCAAGCTCTGGCACGGCGTGGTCGACAGCTCGGAGAATTCCCAGCACATCGCCGACTGGTACACCTTCTCGCATATCATCCACGGCTTCCTGTTCTATGCGCTGGCGAGGTTCCTCTTCCCGCGATCGCCAATTGGGCTGCGGCTCGCTTTCGCGGTCCTCATCGAAGGTGGTTGGGAGCTTCTGGAAAACAGCCCCTTCATCATCGACCGCTACCGTGCCGGCACCATCTCGCTCAACTACTACGGTGACTCCATCATCAACTCGGTGTCCGACACGCTGTTCATGGCGCTGGGATTTGTGATGGCGCGAAAGCTACCTATATGGGTGATCGTGGCCCTGGCGCTCATCTTCGAGCTCGGCACGGGCTACATCATCCGGGACAATCTGACGCTCAACGTGATCATGCTGCTGCATCCGTTCGAGTCCATCAAGCAGTGGCAAAGTGGAATTTGAGTCTTATGAGCACCTTTTCTCCCCGTGAAATCGTTTCGGAACTCGACCGCTTCATCATCGGCCAGAAGGACGCCAAGCGCGCCGTGGCGATCGCCTTGCGCAACCGCTGGCGCCGCCAGCAGCTGGAAGGCCAGATGCGCGAAGAGGTGATGCCGAAGAACATCCTGATGATCGGCCCGACCGGCGTCGGCAAGACCGAGATATCGCGCCGCCTGGCGCGGCTCGCCGGCGCGCCCTTCGTCAAGGTCGAGGCGACCAAGTTCACCGAGGTCGGCTATGTCGGCCGCGATGTCGAACAGATCGTGCGCGACCTCGTCGAGGTTGCCATCGGCCTGGCACGCGAAAAGATGCGCGGGGATGTCAATGCGCGCGCCCAGGTCAATGCCGAGGAGCGCGTGCTGGAAGCCCTCGTCGGCAAGACGGCAAGCCCGGCGACCCGCGATTCGTTCCGCAAGAAGCTGCGCGACGGCGAGCTTGACGACAAGGAGATCGAGATCGAGGTGGCCGACACCGGCACCGGCGGCATGCCCGGCTTCGAGATCCCCGGCATGCCCGGCGCCAATGTCGGCGTGCTCAACATCAACGACATGCTGTCGAAGGCGATGGGCGGCCGCAAGACCAAGACCCGCAAGACCACGGTGCGCGATTCCTACGCGCTGCTGGTCAATGACGAGTCCGACAAGCTGCTCGACCAGGACGAGGTGGTGCGCAGGGCGCTGGAATCGGCCGAGAACGACGGCATCGTCTTCCTCGACGAGATCGACAAGATCGCGGCCAGGAGCGACATTTCGGGCGGCCCGTCGCGCGAAGGCGTGCAGCGCGACCTGCTGCCGCTGGTCGAAGGCACCACGGTCGCGACCAAATATGGGCCGATCAAGACCGACCATATATTGTTCATCGCTTCGGGCGCCTTCCACGTCTCCAAGCCGTCGGACCTGCTGCCCGAGCTGCAGGGCCGCCTGCCGATCCGTGTCGAGCTGCGCGCGCTGGAGAAGGCGGATTTCATCCGCATCCTCACCGAGACGGAGGCAAGCCTCATCAAGCAGTATATCGCGCTGATGAAGACCGAGGGCGTCGAGCTGACATTCACCGACGACGCCATCGATTCGCTCGCCGGCATCGCCGTCGACCTCAACGCCAGCGTCGAGAACATCGGCGCCCGGCGCCTGCAGACCGTAATGGAGCGCGTGCTGGACGAAATCTCCTACGACGCCCCGGACCGCAACGGCACGGCCGTCACCATCGACGCTGCCTATGTCGAGAAACATGTCGGCGACCTGTCGCGCAACACCGACCTGTCGCGGTTCATCCTTTAGCTCGTGATTTCGGGCTTGCCTGCAGGCAAGCCCGAAACGCTCTTGCAACCCCAAGTGTGGCCAAATGGAAGCATCTGGCCACCATTCTTGGTGGCAGATTGAAGCCTTCTCTCGACTCTGCCGGGCGCTTTACCTAGGTTGCCGCCGTTTCCGAAAGCAATTTCAGGAAAAGTGTCCAGCGGTTTTCCGCCTGAAATTGCGTTCAATCAAAATGGTTGGGGTGGATCGGCGATAGCCGAGCCGCCCCAAGGCGGCGACGGATGAAGAAATACCTGTTTCTCTGTGTTGGACTTGCGCTGGCGGCGGCGGTGACGATCGCCGATGCCGCGACAATGGTGCCGCCGGGCAACCGCAACAGCGTGCAGCCGGATATTCCGGGCGCCTCCAGCCGGCGCACCCAGGCCACCAGCACGACGTTCCAGGCCAAGTACCGCAAGGTCTACGCGCTGTTGCAGAACGACGCCGAGCTGCGCGGCAAGATCAGGAAGGCGGCGGCGGCCTACGGCATCGACCCCATGCATATCGTCGGCGCCATCGTCGGCGAGCACACCTACAATGTCGACGCCTATGACCGCCTGCAGACCTATTACGTCAAGGCGATCTCCTATTTGTCGAGCAAGCTTTCCTTCGCCTATCACGGCGAGGACGTCTCGGATTTCATCCAGCGGCCCGAATTCAAGAAATGCGCCGGCATGGACGATAGCTACGACCTTTGGGAATGCCGCGAGCAGGTCTGGAACCGCGCCTTCCGCGGCAAGACCGTCGGCGACGAGGATTTCCCCAACGACCGCTTCGGCGCCACCTTCTTCCAGCCTTATTATGCCGGCCAGACGTTCGGGCTCGGCCAGTTGAACCCGCTGACGGCGCTGCAGATGAGCGACTTGGTGCACAAGGTCTCCGGCCTGCCCAGGCTCGACGTCGGCGATCCCAACGCGGTCTACAAGACCATCATGGACCCGGACCTGACGCTGCCCTACGTCGCCGCGACCATCAAGAAGTCGATCGACGCCTATCGCGGCATTGCCGGCTTCGACATCTCGAAAAATCCGGGCCTGACCGCCACGCTCTACAATGTCGGCAACCCCGAGCAGCGCGCCTATGCGCTGAAGGCCGAGAACGACAAGCGCCGCGCTGCCGGCGAACCGGAAAAGCTGCCTGAGGAGAATTATTACGGCTGGCTGGTCAACGACAAGCTGGACGAGCTGAAGGCGCTTTTCTAGAAAACCTCACGCCGCCAGCAGCGACTTCAGCTTGACCGCTTGCGATCCGAGCGCTTCCGGCGCCGGGCTCGCTCTCTTGGCGATCAGCATCTCCGCCAGGCGGATGTCGCGTGCAACCGCATTGCCGGGGCCGATGCCGCTGGCGGCGACCAGCCGGCCGTCCTGCGCCAGATGAAACAGGATGAAGGCTCCGTCATCGAGATCGCGGCGCACGCTCGAACGGCCCTCGTCCGACAGTCCGGCGATTTGCAGGGTGAGCCCGTACTGATCCGACCAGAACCACGGCACCGCGGCATGCGCCTCTTTGGCGCCCAGCATGTTCTTCGCGGCTAAAGCGCCCTGTTCCTGGGCGTTGCGCCAGGCTTCGAGGCGCACGCGCCGGCCGCCATAGACGGCAAGCGGGAACGAGCAGCAATCGCCGGCGGCAAAGATATCCGGGTCGGCGGTGCGCAAATGCTCGTCGACGGCGATGCCGTTGTCGATTGTTAGCCCGGCTTCTGCGGCAAGCGCCGTCACCGGCACGGCGCCGATGCCGATCACCGCGAGATCGGCGATGACCTTCTGTCCGTCGGCCAGCGTGATGCCGACCCCCGCGCCGTCATCGGCGATCGCGGCGATTCCCTGGCCGGTGCGGATCGCAACGCCCTCGGCTTCATGCGCCTTGTGGATGATTTCAGCGATGTCGGCCGGTACGCCGCGCATCAGGATGCGCGGCTGCGCCTCGATGACCGTGACGATGGCGCCAAGCTTGCGCGCCGCTGCGGCAAGCTCGAGGCCGATGAAGCCGCCGCCGATGATGGCGACGCGGTTGCCGGCGCTGAGATGGGCGCGAATGGCTAAAGCGTCGTTGAAGGTCCTGAGATAGACGCAGCGGCCGCCAAGCCCCGGCATCGGCAGCTTGCGCGGCACCGACCCGGTCGCCAGCAAAAGCTTTTCATATGGCAGGGAAGAGCCGTCCGACAGCCGCACGACATGCGCGCCGCGGTCGATCGCGACGGCCCGGACGGAATGGATGTGGCGGATCGAGCGTTCGGCGAAAAGCGCGTCGGTGGCGATCGCCTTGATGGCCGGCGCCTCGCCCGTCATCGCTTCCTTCGACAGTGGCGGCCGCTCATAAGGCAGGTGCGGCTCGTCGCCGACCAGCGTGACCGGCCCTTCGAAACCGAGATCGCGGAGCGCAAGCGCTGCGCGACCGCCGCATTCGCCGGCGCCGATAATCACCATTCCTCCGGCCATCATCGTCATCCGATCCGGATAAGGACTTTGCCGGCGTCGACCTTGACCGGATAAGTCTTGAGGTTGACGCAGACCGGCGCACCTCTTGCATCGCCGGTCTTGTAGTTGAAGCGGCCGTTGTGCTTGGGGCATTCGATGATGTCGTCCATCACCAGCCCGTCGGCCAGATGCACCTTTTCATGCGTGCACAGGCCGTCGGTCGCGAAATATTCGTCGTCCGGGCTGCGGTAGACGGCAAAGGTGCGGCCGGCATGGTCGAACCGCATCACGTCCTCTTCATCGATGTCTCCGGCCGCGCAGGCCTCGACCCAGTCGCTCATCTCGTCCTCCAGCGAATATCCTTGAATTTCCTTTGGCCTCACTCCGCGGCGGCAGCCATCGGAATATCGTTATGCAGGTCCTCGCGATAGGGCTTCGCCGTCGGCGGCAGCGCGCGCTTGAGGAAATAATCCTCGTTGCGCAACTGGCGCAGGAAGGCCGGGACCATCTCTCGATAACCGGCCAGGATCGAAGGCGTTGGCGCCGGCAGGTCGTGCTTGATTATCTCATGCAGCTTCGGCAGCGCGTGATAGGGCACCATCGGGAACATGTGGTGCTCGACATGATAGTTCATGTTCCAGTAGATGAAGCGGCTGATCGGGTTCATCAGCACCGTGCGGCTGTTCAGGCGGTGGTCGATGACATTGTCGGCGAGGCCGCCATGCTGCAGCAGGCCGGTCATGACGTGATGCCAGGCGCCATAGAGCCGGGGCAGGCCGATCAGCATCAGCGGCAGCCAGGAATGCAGGTAGAGGGCCAAGGCGATGGTCGCGACGTAGATGGCGAGCCATAGGCGGGCTATCCGGATCGCCTTTGGCTGTTCCTGCTCTGGAATGAAGGTTTTTTCAGCGGCGCTGGTGACGCCGGCGGCGTTGCGCACCATGTCGGCCACTGCGTGCCAGGCGTCGAGAATGCCGAAGAAGTTGAGCACCACACGCAACAGGTCCGGCGGCCGCATGACGGCGATCTCCGGATCGCGGCCGACGATGATGGTGTCGGTGTGGTGGCGCGTGTGGCTCCAGCGCCAGGTCACCGGGTTGCGCATGATCATGAAGCAGGCGAGCTGGTAGACGGCGTCGTTCATCCACTGCGTGCGGAAGGCCGTGCCGTGGCCGCATTCATGCCAGCGGGAATCGGTCGAGGAACCGTAGAGCGTGCCGTAGACGAACAGGAACGGCACGCACCACCAACTGCCCCAGAACCAGATGCCGCCCGCGCCGCTGAGAAGCATGGCGCCGAGCCAGATGAGCGTGTCGCGGATCGCCGGCTGGTCGGAGCGCTGCATCAGCTCCTTCATCTGTTTGCGCGGGATCTCGGTGTGGTACCACGCGGCCGCCGCCAGCCCGCTCTCGACAGCGCGTTTTGCATCGCGGCCGGTCAGGCTGTAGTCGCGTGGCGGCGCCGCCGAAGACGTGATGGCCGTCATTGAGGTTCCTCCAACAGCGCCTGGCGAACGGCTCCGGCAGATCCGGGCTCGTCCATGGCCGGCTTCCACTTCAACATACCGCCAGTCTATGATAGGCTCAACATCAGAAAGATAGTTTCTATCATTTCCTATCAGAATGAGATATTCTCAGCCGGATAAGCGATGGAGCATTCATGGCAAAGCGGCCGACCATTACCGATCTCGCGCGCATCTCGGGCGTCAGCGTCGCTACCGTCGACAGGGTGCTGAACAGCCGCCTGCCTGTGCGCGAGGAGACGGCGCGCCGGGTCTACGATGCCGCCACCGAGATCGGCTATCATGCGGCGGGGCTGATCAAGCAGCGCATGCGCCAGGAATTGCCGGAATACCGGCTCGGCTTCCTGCTGCTGAGGGGCAATGACGTCTTCTACGGCGATTTCGCCAGGGAGCTCGAACTGGCGGTCGCGCAATCGCAACGCTTTCGCGGTGTTGCGACAGTCGAGTTCGCCGCCTCGCTGGCGCCCGACGAGATTGCCGCCCAAATGCGTGGGCTAGCGGCGAAGTCGAGAGCCATCGCCGTCGTCGGCCCGGATCATCCGACGCTGACGGCGGTCGTGGAGGCGCTGAAGGCGAGGGGGCAGCCGGTCTTCTCGCTGCTGTCCGATTTTGCCGCCGGTATCCGCGAGGGCTATGTCGGTCTCGACAACCGCAAGGTCGGGCGCAGCGCCGCCTGGATGATCGCCAAGGCCGCCGGGAAGCCAGGCAAGGTCGCGCTCTTCGTCGGCAGCCATCGCTTCCACGGCCATGAGTTGCGCGAAATTGGCTTCCGCTCCTATTTCCGCGAGCACGCGCCGGACTTTACCGTGATGGAGACGCTGGTCAATCTCGAGGCCAATGACGTCACGCATGACGCAATGCTCGATCTTCTGGCGCGCCATCCCGATCTTGCCGGTTGCTACGTCGCCGGCGGCGGCATGGAGGGCGCGGTCTCGGCGCTGAGGGCGACGCGCCCAGTCGAAATGCCGATCGTCATCTGCAACGAGATCAACGCCGTCTCGCGCGCCGCGCTCGCCGACAACATCCTCACCATGGTCATCTCGACGCCGCTCGCCGCACTCTGCCGGGAGATCGTGGGGCTGATGGCCCATGCCATCGAAAGCGGCGCGGCCAATGCGCCGGGACAGACCTTCCTGCCCTTCGACATCTACCTGCCGGAAAATATCTAGCGTCCGCAGTGATGGAATCCATCAGCCTGATGGATTCTTTCACGGCGGTTTGCCGCGATTCCGGCCCATGGGGCGACGATCGTGGTCTTCGCCGCGACGATCGCGATCGAAAAACCGGCTGCCCCGGTCGGAATCACCCTTGACGTTTCCAAACGAAATGGAATAAATATTTCACTAACTAGGCTTTTTGGTTCTTTCGTTCCGAAGCGTCTGTTTCGAACGGAGGACGAGGCGTTCCGTCGAATGGGGCAACGCCGCATGGCCGCAGGGAGAGATTCCCCGGGCAAACCGGGGATTCCGGTTCAAATGGGTGCAGCCGGACACCAAATGGAGGAGAGATAAAATGAAGAAACTGCTTTTGGGCGTCGCGCTTTCGGCGCTGATGTGTTCATCGGCCTTCGCCGCCAAGATCGGCGTTTCGATGGCCAAATTCGACGACAATTTCCTCACCGTGCTGCGCAACGGCATGATCGCCCAGGCAAAGGGCATGAGCGGTGTCGAGCTGCAGGTCGAGGACGCGCAGAACGATGTCGCCAAGCAGCTCGACCAGATCAAGAACTTCGCCGCCTCGGGCGTCGACGCCATCATCGTCAACCCGGTCGACACCTCGGCCACCCAGGCGATGTCGGACGCTGCTGCCGCCGCCAAGATCCCGCTGGTCTATGTCAACCGCCAGCCGGTCAACGTCGACACGCTGCCCGACAACCAGGCTTTCGTCGCGTCGAACGAAGCCGAATCCGGTACGCTCGAGACCAAGGAAGCCTGCCGCCTGTTCAAGGAAGCCGGCAAGAAGGAAGCCAATGTCTACGTGATCATGGGCGAACTTTCCAACCAGGCCGCGGTGCAGCGCACCAAGGACATCGAGGAAGTCATCGCCACGCCGGACTGCAGCTTCATCAAGATCATCGACAAGCAGACCTCGAACTGGGATCGTGACCAGGCGCAGAACCTGATGACCAACTGGCTGTCGTCCGGCAAGCCATTCGACGGCGTCATCGCCAACAACGACGAAAGCGCCATCGGCGCCATCCAGGCGATGAAGGCGGCCAACATCGACATGAAGTCGGTGGTCGTCGGCGGCGTCGACGCCACGCAGGATGCTCTGGCCGCGATGCAGGCGGGCGATCTCGACGTGACCGTCTTCCAGGACGCGGCGGGCCAGGGCGCCGGCGCGCTCGACGCGGCGCTGAAGCTCGCCAAGGGCGAGAAGGTGGACCACAAGGTCTACATCCCGTTCCAGCTCGTGACGCCGGCGAACATCGACAAGTTCTTGAAGAAGAACTGAGGCGCCTCGATACGGGCGGCGCGTCTAACCGGAACAGACGCGCCGCTCCGTCCCTCCTCCCGCCCGCGCGGGAGGCAGGACAGGTGCGCTCCGACGGAGGAAAGAAGACGTGTCACAGACATCGCATGGCATTGGCGGGTTGAGCTATGACGCCAAGAAGCGGCCATGGCCGGCCGAGTTCAACGTGTTCCTGGCGCTGGTCATCCTCGTCGTCGCCTTCGAGCTGATCGGCCGTCTGTTCCTCGGCGACAGCTTCCTGTTCAACACCCGCGAGAATGTGTCCGGCATATTCAACGAGCAGCGTCTGCAGATCATCATCCTGCAGGTGTCGATCGTCGGCATCATCGCCATCGGCGTCACCCAGGTCATCATCTGCGGCGGCATCGACCTGTCCTCGGGTTCCGTGGTCGGCGCCACCGCCATGATTGCCATGAGCTTCGCCCAGGTGGCGACCGTCAACGGCAATCCCAATCCGAAGGCGATGTTCATCGACTACGGCTTGACCGATCTGCCGGTGATCGTCCCGGTTCTGGTCGCCATCGGCTGCGGGCTGATCGCCGGCCTGATCAACGGCCTCTTGATCGCCTACACGCGCATCCCGCCTTTCATCGCCACGCTGGGCATGATGGTTACCGCCCGCGGCATCGCCAAATGGTGGTCGAAGGGCCAGCCGATCTCGTTCCCGACCGAAAGCTTCGCGGCCATCGGCAAGGGCCTGATGCCCGTCGTCATCTTCATCTCGCTGGCGATCCTGTTCCAGCTCATCCTGACCTACACGAAATACGGCAAGCACTGCTATGCCATCGGTTCCAACGAGGATGCCGCGCGCATGTCCGGCATCAAGATCGCCAACCACAAGGTGCTGGTCTATGCCATCGCCGGTATCCTGGCAGCGATAGCCGCGGTGGTGCTGTCCTCCAAGAACCTCACCGCCCAGGCCGGCATGGGCGTCATGTACGAGCTCGACGCCATCGCCATGGCGGTCATCGGCGGCGTTTCGCTGTCGGGCGGCCGCGGCTCCATCTTCGGCACCGTGATCGGCTCGCTGATCTTCGGCGTCATCATTTCCGGCTTCACCTTCCTGCGCCTCGACGCCTACTATCAGGAGATGGTCAAGGGGGTGATCATCGTCGGCGCCGTCGTTCTCGATCAATGGCGCCAGCGCCGCCGCGCGATAGGAGCTTGACCATGTCCCACATCGTTCTGAAGACCGAAAACCTCACCAAGCACTATGGCGGCGTGCACGCGCTCCAGGAGGCGAATTTCGAGCTGCACAAGGGCGAGCATGTCGCCATCATGGGCGACAACGGCGCCGGCAAATCGACCTTCGTGCGCCAGATCACCGGCGTCGAGCAGCGCACCGACGGCAAGATCTGGTTCGACGGCAAGGAGGTGAATTTCGCTGGCCCGATCGAGGCGCGCGAAGCGGGCATCGAGACCGTGTTCCAGAACCTTGCGCTGGCCGACGACCTCGACGTGCCGTCGAACCTGTTCCTCGGCCGCGAGAAGGTGCTGTTCAATCTCGGGCCGTTCTCGATCCTCGACCGCAAGGCGATGCGCAAGGCGACCGAGGCGGCGCTGATCCGCACCGCGGTGAAGATCCCGAACCTCTCCAGCACCATCCGCCACATGTCGGGCGGCCAGCGCCAGTGCGTGGCGATCGCCAGGACCGCAACCTTCGCCTCCAAGCTGATCATCATGGACGAGCCGACGGCGGCGCTCGGCGTGCAGGAGACGGCGCAGGTCGAAAACATCATCCGCACGCTGAAGGAAAATGGCGAGCCGCTGATCCTGGTCAGCCACAACATGCGCCAGGTGTTCGACCTGGTCGACCGCATCGTCGTCTTCCGCCGCGGCAAGATCGTCGCCAACCTGCGCAAGCAGGACACCGACGGCAACGACATCGTCGCCTATATCACCGGCGCCAAGACCGGACAGGCGGAGCTGCAGGCCGCCTGACGGGCGCCACGACGGGATCAAACCAATCATCCGCGCCGGAAGGCGCGGATATGCCTACAAACCCACCCTCGAAGGACATTCCATGACACTCCGCTTCGCTCTCCTCGGCGCCGGCCGTATCGGCAAGGTGCATGCCCGCGCCGTCGCCTCCAATCCGCAGGCCAAGCTGGTCGCCGTCGCCGATGCGTTCGAGAAAGCGGCGACGGAGCTCGCTTCCGCCTATGGCGCGGAAGTCCGCACGATCGAGGCGATCGAGAAGGCCGGGGACATCGACGCCGTCATCATCTGCACGCCGACCGACACCCACGCCGATCTGATCGAGCGCTTCGCCAAGGCCGGCAAGGCGATCTTCTGCGAAAAGCCGATCGACCTCTCCGTCGAGCGCGTCGAAAAATGCCTGGCGGTGGTCGAGAAGACCAAGGCAACGCTGATGGTCGGCTTCAACCGCCGCTTCGATCCGCATTTCGCCGCCGTCCGCAAGACGATCGACGACGGCGCCATCGGCACGGTCGAGATGGTCACCATCACGTCGCGCGATCCCGGCGCCCCGCCGCTCGATTACATCGCCCGCTCGGGTGGCATTTTTCGCGATATGACCATCCATGATTTCGACATGGCGCGCTTCCTGCTCGGCGAGGAGCCGGTTGCGGTGAGCGCCCACGCCTCGGTGCTGGTCGACAGGAAGATCGGCGAAGCAGGCGATTTCGACTCGGTCAGCGTCATCCTCGAAACCGCCTCCGGCAAGCAGGCCGTCATCTCCAACTCGCGCCGTGCCACCTATGGCTACGACCAGCGCATCGAGGTGCATGGCTCCAAGGGCATGGTCGCGGCCGAGAACCAGCGGCCGGTGTCGATCGAGCTCGCCAACGACAAGGGCTACACCCGCCCGCCGCTGCACGACTTCTTCATGACCCGCTATCTCGACGCCTATGCCAATGAGATCGCAGCTTTCATCGCGGCGGCGACGTCGGGCAAGAAAGCAGCGCCGAGCGGCAAGGATGGGCTGATCGCGCTGAAGCTGGCGGACGCTGCCTTGCAGTCGGCCAAGACGGGCAAGACCGTCCGCGTCGACTAGTCCGGCTGGGCGAACGCTTTGAAGGATGGTCGGTTTGTTGGTCTGCAAGGGTGGCGAGTAGCCGGAACATCCATCGCGTCGTCATCCACGGGCGGAGCAAGGAGCGAAGCGACGCGCGCAGACCCGAGGATCCATGCCGTTACATCGGAGCGGTGCCCAACGGTCCAGAATTCTGCGCCGCGGCATTCTTCGGCCGGGGTCACGGCATGGATCCTAGGGTCTCCGCGACGGAGCTTCGCTCCTGCTTCGCCCTAGGATGACGAAGTTGGGGACGCCTCGGCCAAGTTGTGAACGTCGCGACAAGGCACCGGGAAGCTGATCGGAACGTCAATGAACCTCGAAATTCCATTGGTAGTCAAAAACGCAGGAGCAGAGCGATGAGCGGTTCAGCCGGTCGCAATTCACAAACGCGCGCCATCGTCACCGGCGGCGCGCAGGGCATCGGCTTCGCGGTTGCCGAAGCATTGGCGGACGAAGGATGTCGCGCGCTGGCGCTTATCGGCCGCTCGCAGGAGAAAGGCGACAAGGCGGTTGCCGCGCTGAAAAAGAACGGCGTCGACGCCATTTTTATCAGCGCCGATGTCGCCAAGGTCGCCGACTGCAAGCGCGCCGTGGCAACGGCGCTTGCCCATTTCGGCACGTTGAACGCGCTGGTCAACGCCGCCGCGACTTCCGCGCGCGGCTCGCTGGTCGAGACATCGGAAGAGCTTTTCGACCAGATCTTCGACACCAATGTGCGCGGCCCCTTCTTCCTGATGCAGGGCCTCGTCGCGCATCTGCTCGAGCGCAAGGCTCCGGGCTCGATCGTCAACGTTCTGTCGATGTCGGCGCATGCCGGCCAGTCCTTCCTCACGCCCTATTCGACCAGCAAGGGGGCGCTGATGACGCTGACCAAGAATGTCGCGAGCTCCTATCGCAAGAACCGCATCCGCTGCAACGCGGTGCTGCCGGGATGGATGGACACCGAAGGCGAGGCGATCGTGCAGAAGAAGTGGCATGACGCGCCGGACGACTGGCTGGAAAAGGCCGAGGCCGCGCAGCCGATGGGCCAGTTGGTGAAGCCGGCGCAGCTTGCCCGGCTGATCACCTATATGCTGAGCCCCCAGGCCGGCGTCATGACGGGTTCGCTGGTCGACTATGATCAGAATATCGCAGGGGTTATCGGGGAATAGTGACGGCGAGCCCGGTGGAAACCGTCACTTCGTCATCCACGGGCGGAGCAAGGAGCGAAGCGACGCGCGCAGACCCGAGGATCATGCCGTTACTTTGAAGCGGCGCAGCGGCGCAGAATTTTGCTCCGGTGCAACCCTCGGCCGAGGTCACGGAATGGATCCCAGGGTCTCCGCGACGGAGCTTCGCTCCTGCTTCGCCCTGGGATGACGAAATCGCGAGATTCGGCCATTCCGAATTGGCTCTCATCACCCGCGTGACAAACACCCTCGCATCGACTATATGAGCCGCATGATCAACCTGTCCGCCACCTATTGGTACTTTAGCAGCTCGCTGGCGGCGGGAGGATTGCGCTCGATCTGAAGATTTGCAGATCAAACATCCGACAAGCCGCCAGACCTGGCGGCTTTTTTGTTTCAGCCGGCAGGTCTCCTAAACCAGGAGCAGAAAGCCGTGTTGACCACCACAGACGACCTTCGGGTCACCGAAATCAGAGCCTTGAGCACGCCGGACGAGGTGATGCGCGAAATACCGCGCTCACTCACCGCGACGCGCACCGTCGCCGCTTCGCGCAACGCCATCCATTCCATCCTCTCGGGGGCCGACGATCGACTGCTTGTCATCGTCGGCCCTTGTTCCATCCACGATCCGGTCGCGGCCGTTGACTATGCCAGCCGTCTGGCGGCGCTGCGCGAGGCCCTGGCCGACCGGCTCGAGATCGTCATGCGCGTCTATTTTGAGAAGCCGCGCACCACGGTCGGCTGGAAGGGCCTCATCAACGATCCCGACCTCGACGGCAGCTTCAACATCGAAAAGGGGTTGCGCATGGCGCGCAACGTGCTGTCGGCCGTCAACAATCTCGGCCTGCCGGCGGCGACCGAGTTCCTCGACATGACCATCCCGCAATACATCGCCGATCTCGTCGCCTGGGGCGCCATCGGCGCGCGCACCACCGAAAGCCAGATCCACCGCGAGCTGGCCTCGGGCCTGTCCTGCCCGGTCGGCTTCAAGAACGGCACCGACGGCAATTTGCGCATTGCCGCCGAGGCGGTGAAGTCGGCCGCCCAGCCGCATCATTTCATGGCGGTGACCAAGGGTGGACGCAGCGCCATCGCGGCGACCACCGGCAATGAGGACTGCCATGTCATCCTGCGCGGCGGCATCGCGCCGAACTATGATGCCGCAAGCGTCGACGCGGCCGCTGCCGAGCTTGGCCGGATCGGCATAGCGCCGCGGCTGATGATCGATGTCAGCCACGCCAACAGCGCCAAGAAGCCGGAGAACCAGCCAAAGGTCGCGCATGACGTGGCGGGGCAGGTTGCCGCGGGCGACGAGCGCATCGTCGGCGTCATGATCGAGAGCAATCTCGTCGCCGGCCGTCAGGATGTCGTGCCCGGCAAGCCGCTCGTCTACGGCCAGAGCATCACCGACGGCTGCATCGACTGGGCGACCACGGAGACGGCTCTGCACGGCCTCGCCGGCGCCGTCGAATGGCGCCGGTCGACGAAGCGCGACATGCTCGCCAGCCGTCAGGGCGCTGCTTGAGCGAAAAGGCGAGGGCGGCGATCACACCGCCCTCAACCCGGCGACGACGAGCTCAAGCAGGCCGCGAAACGCGTTGGCGCCAAGATCGCCGGCGCGGTGCCGCCGCCCTTGCGGCAGACGCTGGACGCCAACGCCCTTCATGCCTGGGGTTTTGCGGCACCCTCCGCTTCCGCCGTCGATCTTGCTCTGGTCCGCCGCGCCATCCGCGACGAGGAGATGCTCGACCTCTCCTATCGCGACGAGGCGGGGCGGGCGACAGACCGTATCGTCCGCCCGGTCGCGCTGATCTACTATGCCGAGACCGCCAATATCGTCGCCTGGTGCGAACTGCGCCAGGCCATCCGCAATTTCCGCAGCGACCGCATCGAGGACTGCCGGCCGGCGGGCCTGTGGTTCAAGGGCGAGGGCGACCGGCTGCGGCAGGTCTGGGTGGACGGCTGGGAGATCAATGCTTCGGCCGCTGCCGGCAACTGAGGCGCAGCCCCGCCGCGGTCGAGGTGACTTTCAGGGCACGATGCCGCGGCAGGCCCAGGCGACATTGGCGAAAGATCGCGGCCCGTCGGGCCGGCCGGCCTGATAGGCATCGCTCACGGCGGCCTCGACGCGCTTCTGCTCGGCCGCGTCCAATGTGGTCATGTATTTGCCGAGCGGGCCTTCGCCTGCGCCGATCGGCGCCCAGAGGTCGTTGAAATCCGCGTAGTCCATGCGGATCGTCAATTCGGCCTCGGTGACATCGGCCAGCCCCCGCTCGACAAAGGTGCGCTTCATCTCGCCCGGCTGCATCATCGGCTGGAAGCAATAGCGGCTGCGCATCTGGCGCCCGCTTTCACTGAGCGCCGCCATTGTGTCGATCGTCATGCGCATGCCGGTCATGCCGCCGTAGTGATCCCAGACCACGGCCGCGACCACGCCGCCCGGCCGCACGACGCGGCGCATCTCGGCCACCGCCTTGCCGGCCTCTGGCACGAAATGCAGCACCAGCAACGCCAGCGCGCGGTCGAAGGTGTTATCGGCGAATGGCAGCGCCGTGGCGTCGGCCTGACTGATGGTGACGCGCGGATCGCTGTTGCGCTGTCTGGCCGCGTCGACGAAGACGGGCGAAAAGTCGATGGCCTGGATCTCGGCAAGATCGGCCGATTTTGCCAATTCGAAGGTCAGGCTGCCGGTGCCGCAGCCGACATCGAGGATCTTTTCGCCGGCGGCCAGACCTGCGAAGTCGATGAACTTGGGCGCGAGCCTGCGGCTCCAGCGTCCCATGAGTTGCTCATAACCAGATGCGGCATGGACCGTGAAGTTGGATGTCATTGGAGCCTCCCATATGAGCCCAAGCTAAACCTCGGCGGGATTGCTGCCAAGACGCAGAGCGATCGTAATCGAAGCAAGGATAGCGTGGTGCACACAGGTGTTTATGTGGGCGATCTCACGCTCGCCTGGCCTATGGGATCAGGCTCAAACGTTCGAGAATAACGCCTGAGCGGTTTCGATTGGCAGCAGCATGATCCGCTCGCCGAGCAGAGACGCGATGAAGCCATGCCGTTGATAGAAACCCATTGCTGCATCATCGATCGCATGCGCGACCACGGCACGAACTCCGGCGATATCCGAGACAGCGAGACATCGCCTAAGCGCGTCGGAAATCAGGTCGCCTCCGAGTCCCATTCCCTGGAACGTCTGATCAACCGCAAGGCGACCGATCAGCAACAGGGGCACTTGCTCGGGCATGGCTCGCCGAAGCTTTGCGCTTGGCAGCGCGATCCGTTCTTCCATCGCCGTCGAGATCGCATAATAACCGACGACGCGATTTTTAGTGCCCGCGTCACAGACGACATAGGTTCGGGCGGACAGTCCTTCGGCAACCAAAGCGCGGTTTCGCAGCCAGTCATCGAGAGATGAATGCTTGCCATGGTGAAATTCAGATACGTCGTGGCTAATGGTCAGCCGTTCCGGAGCGCGGACTCGCCATCCTTGCGGCCGGCCAGCGGACATCAGCGCTCCCAGGCCGGCTTACGCGTCATACGCGCGCGAAGCTCCTCCGACGGTTTGTTCGGAGCATCAAGCAGGTTGAGAAATTTCTCATGCGCGTCCGTATCGAGAAAGAAGGCGCGCTGGTCGAGAATCGTCTCCTCGGCCTGCCTGCGGGCACTGTCCAGCATGAACTCCGACAGCTTCTGTCCGCGCAAACTCGCGGCGCGGTTGAGAATAGCCTTCATTCCCGCCGAGGCGCGGATCTGAATCACGTCGTCCTTGCGCGCTTCGTCGCGATTGCTGCCGACATGGCTGGAATGCGCCATCGAAATCCTCCTATGTCAGGATCGGATATCTAGCGACTGTCAATACAATGTCAATACGTACCGGCTTTGAAGTGGTGATCTGGGGTACCTATTCCTTCACACTGGCCACGCTCTCCCGCTCCACCAGCGGGCATTCGAGCTTGGTGATGGGATAGCGGCCGCGGCCGGGCGTTGGCGGCGTTTCCAACTGCTCGATCGCCCATTGGCCCATCGCCAGATGTGGCAGGATGGAGGTGGTCAGCGGCGGGAAGAGGTGCCGGGCGATCTCCTCGTCGTCATAGCCGACCACCGAAATGTCCTGCGGGATATGCAGGCCCGCTTCCTTCAGCGCTTCGTAGCAGCCGATCGCGGTGCGGTCGTTTTGGCAGAATATGGCGGTCGGTCGCTCCTTGAGCCCGAGAAGCTTGACCGTCGCGGCATAGCCGGCGCTGGCCGACCAGTCGCCCTCGACCATCAACTCGGGATCGAACGGGATGTCGGCGGTGGCTAAAGCGCGGCGATAACCTTTCAGTCGATCCTGCGCGGCTTGCATCCAAGGCTCGCCGGTGATGGTGGCGATGCGGCGATGGCCGTGGGCGATCAGGTGCCTTGTCGCGCTCTGGCCGCCGGCGATCTCGGAGGGAACCACGGCCGGGAAGGCATAGTCGGCGGTGTAGCAGTTGAGCAGGATCACCGGGATGTCGAGGCTATAGAGGAAATCCGGCGCGGCGATCTCGCGGGTGAAGATGGTCATGTAGATCAGCGCCGAGATGCCGCGCCTCGTCAGTGCTGAAATCGCGCGCGGCTCCATCACCGCGTCGCCCATGGTCTGCGCCACCAGAAGCACATTGCCGGCGTTCCAGGAGGCTTGCCGGGCGCCCTCGATGGCGACCACCGCCTCGGGGCTGGTGGCGAGCTGGTCGACCGCGAAGCCGATGACGCCGTCGAGGCCTTCGAACGGCGTCACGGGCGGCCGCAGCGCTGAAAAGACCGGCGGCGAATAGCCCAGCGCTCGGGCCGCCTCGATCACCCGGTCGCGTGTCTGCTGCGACAGCCTGATGCCCGGCGAATTGTTGAGCACGAACGACACCGTCGCCTGCGAGCAGCCGGCGGCGCGCGCAATGTCGGTCATGGTGACGCGCCCCTTGGGCTTGGCGGCCGGCTTGCGGCGCCTGGAAGCTCCGGGGGGATCGCTCAGTTCCGTCGGTTCGCTCATGGTCGTTTCCCAAACCCAGCCGGCTCTAAAGCAAAGGCCGACGGCAACGGCAAGATGGTCGAGGCCGGTGTGTTTATCGAGATTGCGCTAGACTAATACATATTAGCAAACGCGACAGGCAAATCGCCGGCCGCGCCGCTTCGCGACGAAACCGTCAGACAAGGTCAGCAATGCTGACGATTCCCGTATTTTTCGCCCGGCTTCAAGCGTTGTGGTGTTCGCTCTCCTCACTCCCGGCGCGCCTTTCGACCAGCGTCTCCTCCGCGTCGAAAGCTCGCCTCACGGCCTCATAACTAATACTCTTTACTAATAGCCGTTAGCGTTCTACTGTCAACTCGTCGTAACCGTCCGGGCTTCCGTTCGGTGCCGGCAGGTGCGAGGGATACTCGCTCGAAACCCGGCGGCATCGCCGGCTCGGGGTTGCATCCATTCTCACGAAAATGTCAGACAAATCGGACTATTTACGAATGCCGCATGAGTGTCTAGTGTCTCGACCGCGGGCGGATCGGCACCGTTCTTAAGTCGGCGGACCTTTGCGCCACACCCTCGAGGAGGAGGGTTATCCGCGCCGCAGCCGAGACATCAGCGAAGAGTTCTACAAGGCAAGTTCTACAAGGGAGGTTGAACTATGAAATCCATGATCCGTAACGCATCTGTCGCCGCGGCGGCCCTGCTTGTCGGCCTGTCGGTAAGCGCCAGCGTGCGCGCCGACGACAAGCCGACGCTGGCCTTCGTCGTCAATGGTGCGTCAGACTTCTGGAAGGCGGCGGAAGCCGGCGTGAAGAAAGCGCAGGGCGAACTGCCCGACTACAATCTCGAGCTCAAATATCCGGAACAGTCCTCGGTCGCCATCCAGCAGCGGCTGATGGACGATCTGGTGACGGCAGGCGTCAAGGGCATCATGGTCTCGGCCGTCGATCCCAAGACCTCGACCGACGGGCTGAACAAGATCGCGTCGGAAACGGCGCTGTTCACCACCGATTCGGACGCGCCGCAGACCAAGCGCGTCGCCTATATCGGTTCGTCCAATGTCGATGCCGGCAAACAGGCGGCCGAGATCGCCAAGAAGGCGATGCCGAACGGCGGCAAGTGCCTCGGCTTCGTTGGCCTGCTCGGCGCCGACAACGCCAAGGAGCGCATCCAGGGCATGAAGGACGGGCTCGCCGGCAGCAAGATCGAGCTGGTCGACGTGCGCGGCGACGACATCGACCAGGCGCGCGCCAAGAAGAATGTCGAGGACGCGCTGGTCGCCAGCCCCGACATCACCTGCATGGTCGGCTTCTACTCCTACAACACGCCGCGCATCTACGAAGCGCTGCGCGATGCCGGCAAGCTCGGCCAGATCACCGTCGTCGGCTTCGACGACGATCCGATCACGCTGGGCGGCGTCAAGGAAGGCACTGTCGCCGCGACCGTGGTGCAGCAGCCGTTCGAATGGGCCTATCAAGGCATGAAGCTGATGGCCGCCTACCTCAAGGGCGACAAGTCGGGCATCCCGGCCGGTAACCTGATCATCATCCCGACCAAGATCATCGGCAAGGATGACGTGGACACCTACGCCGCCAACCTCAAGGCGATGTCGGGTAAGTAAGCCCAAGACAGTTGCGCCGGCTCGAGGGTTCACCTTGAGCCGGCGTTCGTATTGACGGACCTGCCAAGGCCCGTCAGTCTGTGGCCCACCGGCTGCTGCCCCGTGCGGTAAACTATGGCGTGATGACCTCTACCGACACCACTCAACCGATCGCCGCTCCGTTCCTGGGCCTGGAGGCCGTGCGCAAGACCTATCCGGGTGTTGTGGCGCTGGACAGGTTTTCGATGGAGGTTCGGCCCGGCGAGGTCATCGGCCTCGTCGGCGAAAACGGCGCCGGCAAATCGACGCTGATGAAAATCCTCGGCGGCGTGACGCGGCCGGACAGCGGCACCGTTGCCGTCGATGGCGCGGCGCATGACGGATTGACCGTCGAGCAGAGCATCGGCTCCGGCATCGCCTTCGTGCACCAGGAACTCAACCTCTTCGAAAACCTCGACGTCGCCGCCAACATCTTCTTCGGCCGCGAGCCGCTGCGCGCCGGGCCGCTGAAGCTGGTCGACCGTGCGAAACTGCGCGAGATGGTGGCGCCGCTCCTGAAGCGGGTCGGCGCCAATTTCTCGGCCGACGCGCCGGTGGCTTCGCTGTCGCTCGCCCAGCAGCAGATGGTCGAGATCGCCAAGGCGCTGTCGATCAAGGCGCGCCTGGTCATCCTCGACGAGCCGACCTCCAGCCTGCCGATCGCCGAGACCGAAAAGCTGCTCGACGTCATCAAGGGCCTGAAGGCGGAAGGCATCAGCGTCATCTTCATCTCGCACCGGCTGCACGAGATCGAGCGCGTCGCCGACCGTGTCGTGGTGCTGCGCGACGGCACGCTGGCCGGCACGCTGGCGAAGGACCAGATCAATCACGACGAGATGGTCAGGCTGATGATCGGCCGCATGCTGAAGGAGCGCGAGAAGGCCGGCGAAGCCGCCCGCGCGCCGGGCAGCGTGGCCCTGTCGGCGGACGCGATCCGCACCAGCACCTATCCCGACCGGCCGGTCAGCCTGGAATTGAGACACGGCGAGATCCTCGGCCTCGCGGGCCTGGTCGGCTCCGGCCGCACGGAGCTGGCGCGTGTGCTGTTCGGCATCGACGAGCGGTTGGCAGGCAGTGTCGCGCTCGACGGCAAGCCGCTCGATGTAGGCTCGGCGGCGGACGCGGTGGCGAACGGCATCTTCCTGGTGCCGGAGGACCGCAAGCTGACCGGCATATTGCTCGACCTGTCGATCGCCCAGAACATCTCGCTGCCCAATCTGCCTGCGCATGCCAGGCGCTCGCTGGTGTCCGCCAGCGCTGAACTCGCGACGGCCGAAAAGCAGAAGAAAAACCTCGGCATCAAGGCGCCGTCGGTCCTGACCCGCACCGGCACTCTGTCAGGCGGCAACCAGCAGAAGGTGGTTCTGGCCAAATGGCTGGCGATGAACCCGAAGGTGATGATCCTGGACGAGCCGACGCGCGGCATCGACATCGGCGCCAAGGCCGAGATCTACGGGCTGATGCGGGCGCTGGCCGATGCCGGTGTGGCCGTGCTGATGATCTCCAGCGACATGGAAGAGGTGATCGGCGTGTCGGACCGTATCGCGGTCATGCATGAGGGGCAAATCTCCGGCATCCTCGACAAGGACGATTTCAGCCAGGAGAACGTGCTCTTGCTGGCGGTCGGCAAGAAGCCGAAATTGCTGCAAGCGGAGGGAGGAGCGCAATGAGCAAGAAAGATCTCGGCCTGCTGATCCTGATCCTGGTGGTCGGCGCGGTGGTGACGGCCATCAACCCGCGCTTCCTGTCGGCGATCAACCTCGCCAACACCTCCAATCTGGTGGCGCTGTTCGGCATCCTGTCGATCGGCCAGGCCTTCGTCATCATCACCGGCGGCATCGAATTGTCGGTCGGCTCGCTGGTCGCCCTGCTCGGCACGCTGTTCATCGACTTCATCGCGGTGCGCGAGGTGAACTGGCCGCTGGCCTTCGTGCTGATCCTCGTGCTTGGCGCCATCATCGGCTTCGTGCATGGCTGGCTGATCACGCGGCTCAAACTGCAGCCCTTCGTGGTGACGCTGTGCGGCCTGCTCATCTACCGCGGCGTGGCGCGCTTCTACACCGCCGACGGCACGGCGGGCTTCGCCTTCGGGCAGAATTTCCCGACGCTCGAATTCCTGACCGCGGGTCGCTCCTATGGCCTGCCGAACTCCTTCATCGCGCTGATCGTCATCGCCATCGTCATGTGGGTGGTGCTGCACCGCTCGGTATTCGGCCGCTATCTCTACGCCATCGGCAAGAACGAGGAAGCGGCCAAATACTCGGGCATCCGCACCGGTCGGGTGATCATCGCGGCCTATGTCATCTGCGGCGTGCTGACGGCGCTGTCGGCGATCTATTTCGCCATGTACACGCGCTCGATCTCGCCGGCGAGTCACGGCCAGTTCTACGAGCTCTATGCCATCGCCGCGGCGGTGCTGGGCGGCTTCTCGCTGCGTGGCGGCGAAGGCTCGCTGGTCGGCGTCATCCTCGGCACCGTGCTGCTGCAGGAGTTGCAGAACCTCGTCAACCTGCTCGGCATTCCCTCCTCGCTCAATTTCGCCGTGATGGGCGGCGTGATCCTGATCGGCGTGCTGGTCGACCAGCAATGGGGCGTCTTCCGCGCCCGCCGCCGCATGATCGAAGCGACGCGCCAAAACGTTGCGGGCGCGCCGGCGGAGTAGCCTCGCTTCAACATTCACGGTCCTGATTGGATCGATGCTCGCGGGGAAACCCACCGGGCAGGCCCGGGTTCGCGGGCGGATTGCAACAACGCGTGAACCGGAAAACTGCCCTTGTCGCAGAATTGGGGCTGGGCTAAGCAATTGGTATCTGAGGATTCCAAGAACAGAATATGGGAGAAATTACCGTGACCTCATCACGTTGGATCGCGCTCGCCGCGCTGGCACTGACCTGCGCGACCCCGGCAATGGCCAAGGACTGGAAGACCGTGACGGTCGCCATGGAGGGCTCCTACGCCCCCTGGAACCAGACGGATGCCAGCGGCAAGATCGTCGGCTTCGAGGTGGATATCCTCAACGACGTCTGCGCCCGCGCGAAGCTGGAATGCAACATCGTGGCGCAGGACTGGGACGGCGTCATTCCCGGCCTGACGGCCGGCAAGTTCGACATCGTCATGGATGGCATGTCGATCACCGAAGAGCGCATGAAGACCATCGACTTCTCGATCCCCTATGCCTCTTCGCCGGTGGCTTTCCTTGCCGACAAGAACGGCCCGCTGGCGCAGCTGTCCAACAGCGGCAAGATGATCGATCTGTCGAAGGACGACGCCGAATCCAAGGCGGCGCTCGACATGCTGCGCAAGGAGCTCACCGGCAAGAATGTCGGCCTGCAGGTTTCGACAACCGAGGCGACGTTTGCCGACAAGTATCTCAAGGACGTCGCCAACGTCCATGAATACAAGACCACCGACGAGCATGACCTCGACCTGATGGCGGGCCGCATCGACGTCGCTTTCGCCGACACCACCTACTTCCTCGGCACGCTGGCCAAGCCGGACGCCAAGGACCTGGAATTCGTCGGCCCGCAATTCAAGGGTGGCCCGATCCTCGGGCCGGGCATCGGCGCCGCTTTCCGCAAGACCGACAAGGACCTGCAGGACATTTACAACAAGGCGCTCAAGGCGGCTCTCGACGACGGCTCGGTGTCGAAATACAGCCTGCAGTGGTTCAAGATCGACATTACCAAGTAATGTCGCAACGGGAGCAGCCAAGGCTGCTTCCGTTTTGCTTTGCATGTCGCCCAAAAGTGCGCAGCGGTTTTGGGAGAACGACATGCGTCAAGGCAAGGCCTTAAAGCGCGTCGCCTAACCCGTTTTGACACGCGCTTTAAGGCGGGCAACCCGTCGACGCCCGCAGGAGCCGTACGTGGAGTTTCTCAACGATCTCAAGGACCAGGTGTCGACGGCCTATGATCTGTTGGCCGCCGGCTGGGGCGTGCAACTGCTCTGGGGCATCGGCTGGACGCTCGCCGTCACCATCGTCTCGATGCTGATTGGTGCCGTGCTGGGCTCGCTGGTTGCGGCGGCCAAGCTTTCGCATCGCGGCGGATTGAGGTTCATCGGCGAGAGCTACACCACCGTGTTTCGCGGCGAGCCGGAACTGCTGATCATCTATCTGTTCTACTATGGCGGCACGCAGGTCTTGACCGGCGTGGCGAGGTCCACCGGATCGATCGGCTCGACCGACATCTTGAACATGCCGAGCTTCCTAGGCGGCGTTCTCGCGGTCGGCATCATTTCCGGCGCCTATCAGGCCGAGGTTTTTCGCGGGTCGTTCCTGGCGATCCACCGCGGCGAGCTGGAAGCGGCGCGTGCCTATGGCATGTCGGCCTGGCTGCGGTTTCGTCTCGTGATCATGCCGCAAGTCCTGCGCCTCGCCGTGCCGGGTCTGGGCAATGTCTGGCAATTGACCATCAAGGATTCGGCGTTGATCTCGGTCACCGGCGTCGCCGAGCTGATGCTCACCGCGAACAAGGCCGCGCGTTCGACGCATCATTCGCTGCTTTTCTACACGGTCGCCGGCATCCTTTATCTGGTGATGACCTCGATCTCGACGCCGATCTTCGAAAAGGCCGAGCGTTACACCTCCCGCAGTTTCACGCGGCCGAAATAAGAGGTGGCGGTGGATTTCGACTTCTACCTTTCGACCATGTGGAGCGTGCTGAAGGCGCTGCCGCTGACGCTTGAGATCTGGTTCTTCGGCATCGCCTTCGGCCTCATCATCGCCACCGGCCTGACCTGGTTGCGGGCTTCCGGCTACAAGTTCGGCGAATATTTCACCCGCGCCTATGTCTTCGTCTTCCGCGGCTCGCCGCTGCTGGTGCAGCTCTATCTGATCTATTTCGGGCTCTCCCAGTTCGATTTCGTTCGCCACAGCCCGATCCTGTGGCCGATCCTGCGCGATCCGATGTATTGCACGATCGTCGCCATGGCCTTGAACACAGCCGCCTACGAGAGCGAGATTTTCCGCGGCGCGCTGCGGGCGGTGCCTGTCGGCCAGATCGAGGCGGCCAAGGCGTTCGGCATGTCGGCTTTCACCCGCTTCCGCCTCGTCACGCTGCCGATCGCGCTCAGGCTGGCCTTGCCGGCCTATTCGACCGAAATCATCCTCATGACCAAGGCGACCGCGCTCGCGTCCGTGGTCACCATCATGGAGATGATGGGAACGGCGCAAAAGATCCAGCACGACACGTTCCGGCCGATCGAGGTGCTGACCTGCGCCGGCGTGATCTACCTGCTTCTCAACCTGTCGATCGCCCGCCTGTTCGCCTGGGTCGAATACCGGCTTTCACCGCATCTGCGTCCCCCGCCCGAGCAGAGCCAGCAAATCAAATCCGTTCCGGAGGTGTTGTGATGTCGGCAAATGTCGCCACTGCCGCGCAAGCGGCATCGTCCCCGGACGACAAGGCAGCCATCAGCGTCAAGGACCTGCGCAAGTGTTTTGGCGATCACGAGGTGCTCAAGGGCATTTCGCTGGAAGCGCACAAGGGCGATGTGATTTCGATCCTCGGCTCCTCGGGGTCCGGCAAGAGCACGATGCTGCGCTGTATCAATCTCCTGGAGACCCCGGATTCCGGCGAAGTGCGCGTGGATGGCGAGCTCATCCGGATGAAGCGGGGCCGCGACGGCCACCAAATGCCGGCCGACATCCGCCAGGTGGAGCGGATCCGCGCCAACCTCGCCATGGTTTTCCAGAGCTTCAATCTCTGGTCGCACATGACCGTGCTGGAAAACCTCGTCGCCGCGCCGACGCATGTGCTGAAGCGGCCGCGCGCGGAGTGCCTGGAGCAGGCCGAGGCATTGCTGAAGCGCGTCGGCATCTGGGAGCGCCGCAACTACTATCCGCCGCATATGTCGGGCGGCCAGCAGCAGCGCGCTGCGATCGCCCGCGCGCTGGCGATGAATCCCAAGGTGATGCTGTTCGATGAGCCGACATCCGCGCTCGATCCGGAGCTGGTCGGCGAGGTGCTGCGCGTCATGCGTTCGCTCGCGGAAGAAGGACGCACCATGCTGGTCGTCACCCATGAAATGGGCTTCGCCCGCGACGTGTCGAGCAAGGTGATGTTCCTGCACAAGGGCGACGTGGATTCGGTCGGGGAGCCGAAGGAGATGTTCGCCAGGCCGCCGACGCCGCAGTTCAAGCAGTTCATCGCCAACTTCAACAAGTGAGGACGGACCTTGCTCGGCACCAAGATGCGCTGAGATTCAGGTCAGGCCGAGCCGAAAGTGGTGGCTTCCGAGAACCGGAGCGGAGCGTACTTAGGTACGTGAGCACCGGAAGCGCAGGCGAGCCGCTACTTGTAGGCCGGGCTCACCTGAATATCAGCATATCTTAGATCATGTCCGACAGGTCGGAGAACGCCATCGCCTTGCGCAGCACCTCGGCAAAGCGTTCGCCGGCGACCTCCTTGTCGCCGCCATTGTCGATCGACGTGACGTCCGGTCCTGTCAGCTTGACGCTCGTGCTGCGCGCCAGGCGGGCAAGCACTTCGCCGCGTGATTCGCGGCCGCGCGCCGCCAGCCGTTCCGCCAGTATCTCCGGCGCCGCGGTGATCTCGACCACGGCCAGATTGGCGTAGCGTTCGCGCAGCGCCGGGATGACCGCGCGCGACACGTTGGCGACCGCCACGTGGCCGTTCGCCACGGCCCAGTCGACATCGGCCGGCAGGCCATAGCGCAGGCCGTGCGCGTCCCAGCACAGCGAGAAGGCGCCGTCGGCCTCCGCTTCCGCGAAGGCGGCATCGGCCAGCGTGTCGTGGTCCTCGCTTGCCGTGTCGCTCGGCCTGGTGATGACACGGCGCACGAATTCCAGCCGCGTCTCGCCGGCGAAGCGCTGCTTGGCGTAGCCGATCACCGTATCCTTGCCGGCGCCGCTCGGGCCGACCACCGCGACGAAGACGCCGTTGCGGATCGGCAGGCTTTCGGCCAGTTCGCGCTCGATGAGGGCCGAGACCATCATGCGACCCGGCGGCCCTGGCGCCACACGGTGCGCACGACCGGCACATGGTCGTCGACCCGCACCCGCACCAGGTCGGCGCGGCGGCCCGGCTCGATGACGCCGCGATCGGCAAGGCCGATGGCTTCGGCCGGGTTCTTCGACACCATGGCGACCGCCTGCGGCAGCGAGATGCCCTCGACGACATCGCCGAGGAAGAAGGCCGACTGGATCAGGCTGAAGGGGATGTAGTCGGACGACAGGATGTCGAGCAGGCCGTCGGCGGCAAGCGTGCGCGCCGAGACATTGCCGGAATGCGAGGCGCCTCGCATGACGTTGGGCGCGCCCATCAGCACGCCGAGGCCGGCCGCCTTCGAGGCCTTGGCCGCCTCTTCCGTCGTCGGGAACTCGGCGACGCGTACGCCCTGCTCGATTGCTTCTTCGACATGGCGGGAGGTCGCGTCGTCGTGGCTCGCCAACACAATGCCGCGCTCCTGGCAGGCGGCCGAGATGAAGACGCGGTTCGGACCGGAATTGCGGGCCGATTCGGCCATCCGCTTCTCGCAGAACTTCTTGAAGTCCTGGTCCGTCAGCTTCAGCTTGCGCTGGTAATAGTAGGCATAGGTCTCGAGGTTGACGAACTGGCGCTGTCCGGGCGCATGGTCCATCAGCGAGGCAAGTTTCACCCGGTCGTCAGTCTCGAAATTGGCGAAAGCCTCGAGGCAGTCCGGCGCCGAGACCTCGCAGCGCAGATGGATGAAATGGTCGGCCCTGAGCCGATCCTGGCGCACGCTGTCCTCGATCGCGTCGGCCAGCTTGCGAACGTCGTCGGACTTCAGGTCGGCATCCTCGTCCATGCCGACGCGCAAGGCGTCGAGCACGGTGGTGATACCTGCGGTCGCCACCTGGGCATCATGGGCAAGCACGGCGGCAATCGGGTTCCACCGCACTTTCGGGCGCGGCGCGTAATGGCCTTCGAGGTGATCGGTGTGGAGCTCGACGAGACCCGGGATGATGTAGTCGCCGCCCATGTCCTCGCCGGTGCGGGCAGCGCCCGGTTCGATGGCGGCGATCAGGCCGTCGCGCAACAACAGCGAGCCCTGGACGATTTCGTCCGGCAGCACGATGCGGGCATTGGTGAGAACGGTTTCGGCGGTCATCTCAGGCGGTCCTACCTCGAGGGTTCAATCAGAGCAATTCCAGGAAAAGTGCCTTGCGGTTTTCCGCCCGGAATTGCGTAAACAAAGAGATAGGGCAGTTCAGCGTTTCCGCTGAACTGCCCTAGGCGGTCTTGCGGGCCGGGCCGTGGCCAAGCGCATGGTGGGAAAGCACCATGAACGGGGCGCCGGGCTCGCTTTCGACGAACAATGTCAGCGCATCCACCGGCACCGGCTGCCGCAGCACGTCGGCGAACAGTCCGTCGATCGCTGCGCGAAGACGCGGGCTTTCCTGTGGCCCAACGCGCCCCGACAGCGTCATGTGGAAGCGGAATGTGTCGAAGACGTAAGGATAGCCCCATTGGCAGAGGTTGCGGAACTCGTCCGGCTTCAGCGAATCTGGGCTGCGGCGCTCGATCTCGGCCTCGGTCAATGGCGCACGGAAGCAGTCGAAGGCGCGCACGACCTCGCCGGCGAAATCGTTGATCGGGGCGAACGCGGCTTCGGGCACCAGGGCGAAGAAATCGTCGATCTGGCCGACCACGAGGCGCGGGATGACGACTGGCGGAGTGGCTTCGGCGAAACTGTCGAGAGCAGCGCGCAGCGAAGCTTCCGTCTCGTCCGGCGCCAGCCGGAACGGCGCCTTCAGCGTCGCGTGGAACCCGTAGCGCCTGGCGGAGGCGGTATGGAAGGCGACTTCCGCGGCCGACAGATCGCCCACGGCCTCGACCGGTCGCGTCGCCGCGCCAAACGGATCGCGGCCCAGCCAGTTGGCGGCAACACGCGCCAGCTTCTCGTCCTGTCCCGGAGTGTAGTAGATGGCGTAGCGCATGGGCATTCCTCGTCAAGCGCGCTGCGCGCCCCGAAAGGAATATGCGACGCGCTTCAAGTCATTGTCTTGGCAAGTCGTGGCCCAAAAACGCCGGAGCGTTTGCGGCGACATGCACCGGAACCGCTGCCATAGGTGATTTCCATGACGGATTGACGAAGCTTTCGTGGGTTTTCGAAGGCAAGTCCAGTCGCTAGGTGCTTAGCCGACGATTTTTCCGGACTGGACCAACGACTTCGCCGGCGTGCCGATCAGGCCTTCATCAGCCACTCGTGCTCGGCCGCGTTGTGGAATTTCCACGTCCGCTTCGGTCCGGCCATGACATTGAGGTAATAGAGGTCGTAGCCGTGGCAGGCCGCGCAGGGGTGATAGCCCTTCGGCACCAGCACGACATCGCCATCCTCGATCGCCATCGCTTCGTCCAGCTCGCGCACGCCGTTGCGGTCGGCATCGGTGTAGATGCGCTGGAAGGCAAAGCCCTGCGGCGGGTTGAGGCGGTGGTAATAGGTCTCCTCGAGATAGGATTCCGCCGGCAGATTGTCCTGGTCGTGCTTGTGCGGCGGATAGCTCGAGGTGTGGCCGCCTGGCGTGATCACCTCGACCACCAGCAGCGAATCCGCCGGCTTGCCCTCGGGCAGGATGTTGGTGACGTAGCGCGTGTTGGTGCCCTTGCCGCGCACCTCCCGGTCGAGATCGTCAGGTCCGATGACGCGCACCGGCAGGCCGCCGCTTAAGCCAGGCGCCGAGCAGACGGCAAGCTCCAGTTCTGTATCGGCCGTCACGGACCAGTCAGCGCCTTCCGGCACATAGACCGACCAAGGCTTGCCTTCGAAGGGCGACATGCGCTCGCCGAGCAGGCCTAGGTCCTTGCCGCCGGCCGACGCCTTGCCTTTGCCGGTGACGAAGACCAGGCAGACCTCGCGGTCGCCGGTCTTGCCGGACGCCGTCTCGCCCGCTTTCAGCCGATGCAGATCGAAACCGACATAGGTCCAGCCGGCGCTTTGCGGCGTGACATGAGCGACGTGGCCGTGGCCCTTGTCGGCCTTGACGAGCAGTTTCGACATTTTTGTCTCCTAATTCCTCGACGCTTCGATTTTCAGGCCTGCTTGCAGGATTTCATCGTTCATTGGACTATCGTGAAAACCGTGGAGATTGGCCGGTTCCTCTCAACTTCGTCATCCTAGGGCGGAGCAGGAGCGAAGCTCCGTCGCGGAGACCCTAGGATCAATTCCGTTCCCTCAGTCGAAGAGTGCAGCGGAGCAGAATTCTGCACCGCAGCGGTTGCTTCGAAGTCACGGAATGGATCCTCGGGTCTGCGCCGCGTCGCTTCGCTCCTTGCTTCGCCCGTGGATGACGAAGCGAAAGATGTTTCAGCCAATCGCTAATGCATCCGATGCGCCATGCGCGCTGTCCGATCCGTGAACCCTCCACCCCATCGACCGCTTCATTCCCTCGGCTCGGCCGGAGGCTTTGCTTCCTCGGCCGGCTTGTAGAGGTAGAAAAACTGCCACACCGCATAACCGGCGAAGCCCAGCGCGATGACGCCCCAGAACGGCGTGCCGGAGGCGAACTCGATCACCGACCAGACCAGGCAGACCGCGACGATGGCGATGCGGCGCCACAGCGGCCGGAAGAAGGGGTGCTCATAGTCTTTCATCGCGCCAATCCAGGATTTGCCCAAGGCGCATCAGATAGACCGAGCGTCCCGACTAATCCATCATTCATGACGAATCTCCCGTTCAGGCCGGAAAACCCTGCGTCTCGACCGTATAGCCGGCGGCCGTCATCACCCGCATCAGCTCCTTGTGGCCGACCTGCGCCATCTTGAGCGGCGGGTTCTTCTTCGGGTCCTGCTCCGCTTCCACGACGAACCAACCCTCATAGCCATGATCGGCGAACCGTTGGACGATGGCGCCGAAATCGAGCGAGCCGTCGCCCGGCACGGTGAAGGCGCCGAGCGCCACGGCATCGAGGAAGGACTGTTTTGAGCGGTCGAGCCCGTCGATCAGGCCCATGCGCACGTCCTTCACATGGACATGGTTGATGCGCTTGTGGTGGTTGTCGATGGCGCGCAGCACGTCGCCGCCGGCAAAGGCCAGATGGCCGGCATCGAACAAAAGCGGAATGCCTTCGCCGGAATGGCGCATGAAGGCGTCAAGCTCCGGCTCGGTCTCGACCACCGCCGCCATGTGATGGTGGTAGGAAAGCGGCATGCCTTGGTCCGCGCACCATTCGCCGAATTCGGTGACGCGGCGGCCATAGGCCTTCATCTCGTCGCCGGTAAGCTTCGGCTTGGTGGCCAAGGGTTTCGAACGATCGCCCTGGATGGAGCGGCCGACCTCGCCATAGACGATGCAGGGCGCGTCGACCGCCTTGAACAGGTCGATCATCGGCTGGATTCGGTCCTTGTTCCTGGCCATGTCCTCATCGACCAGCGTGCCGGAGAACCAGCCGCCGCAAAGCGTGACGTCGGCCTCTCTCAGGATCGACAGCATCACCTTCGGGTCGTTGGGGAAGCGGCGGCCCATCTCCATGCCGGTGAAGCCCGCCGAGCGCGACTGGCGCAGACACTCCTCCAGCGACACGTCATCGCTCAGCTCCACGAGATCGTCATTCCACCACGCGATGGGGGACATGCCCAGTTTGGCTTTCAAGTCTTCGCTCCGATGTCAGTTCATTATGAGGCGGACGCCGGCTCAGCCCTGACGGCCGCCCAAGGCTTCCTCGTATTTCTTGCGCGCGGCGTTGACCTGGGGCCGCGAGGAGACTTCCGGCACGGCGACGTCCCACCAGTGGCCGCCGGCCTCGGTAGACACCAGCGGATCAGTGTCTATGACCAGCACCGTAGTCCTGTCGTTGTCTTTGGCCTTGGCCAGCGCCGTCTCCAGCTCCGCGATCGACGCCACCTTCTCGGCGAGGGCACCGAGGCTCGCCGCATGGGCGGCAAAGTCGACGTCAGGCATCACCTCGTGGCGCGAGTCCTTCAGGAGATTGTTGAAGTTGGCGCCGCCGGTCGCCATCTGCAGCCGGTTGATGCAGCCATAGCCTCGATTGTCGAGCAGCACGATGGTGAGCTTCAAGCCAAGCATGACAGAGGTGGCGATCTCGGAATTGAGCATCAGATAGGAGCCGTCGCCGACCATGACGACGACCTCCTGGTCAGGCCTTGCCATCTTGACGCCGAGCCCGCCGGCGATCTCGTAGCCCATGGTCGAGAAGCCGTATTCGGCATGGTAGGAGCCCGGCGCGCCGGCCTGCCAGAGCTTGTGCAATTCGCCGGGCAGGCCGCCGGCGGCATGCAGCAGCGTTACATCGGAGCCCATCGCCCGCTGCACGGCGCCGATCACCTGCGCGTCGGAAGGATAGGCCGCGTTGGTCGAGGCCGTTACCTTGGCGGCGGCGACCTGCCATTCCGTCTTGCCCTTCAATGCATTGTCGGTCCAGGCGGCAGGCGCCTTCCAGCCTTTCAGTCCAGCGGCAAGCTCGGCAAGCCCCTCGGCGGCGTCTGCGACCAGCGGCGACGCCCAATGCTTGCCGGCGTCGAAAACCTGGGTGTTCAGCCCGATGATGGTGCGGCCGGCACTCTTGAACAGCGCCCAGGAGCCGGTGGTGAAGTCCTGCAGCCTGGTGCCGACGGCAAGCACGACATCGGCTTCCTCGGCCAGACGGTTGGCGGCTGAGGTGCCGGTGACGCCGACGGCGGCCATGTTGAGCGGATGATCGTCGGGGAGCGAAGACTTGCCCCCCTGGGTCTCGCAAACCGGGATGCCGGCGCCCTGCACCAGCTTGGCCAGCTCGCTGGTCGCCTGCGAATAGAGAACGCCGCCGCCGGCGATCACCAAAGGCTTTTTCGCCCCCTTCAACGCCGCGACGGCGGCGGCCAGTTCATTGCGGTCGGGGCGCAGCCGGCGCGGCGTCCAGACGCGCTCGGCAAACAGGCTTTCGGGATAATCAAAGGCCTCGGCCTGCACGTCCTGGCAGAGCGAGAGCGTCACCGGGCCGCATTCGGCCGGATCGGTCAGCACCTGCATGGCGCGGTTCAGCGCCGGAATGATCTGCTCCGGCCGCGTGATGCGGTCGAAATAGCGCGATACAGGGCGGAAGCAGTCATTGACGGATGCCGTACCGTCGGAAAAATCCTCGGCCTGCTGCAGCACCGGGTCGGGCAGGCGGTTGGCGAAGACATCGCCGGGCAAAAACAGGACAGGCAACCGGTTTACATGCGCAAGTGCCGCGGCCGTCACCATGTTGAGCGCACCGGGGCCGATCGAGGTGGTCGCTGCCATGAAGCGGCGGCGGAAATTCGCCTTGCCATAGGCGATCGCCGCATGCGCCATTGCCTGCTCGTTATGGGCGCGGAAGGTCGGCAGCTCGTCGCGCACCTCATAGAGCGCCTCACCGACGCCGGCGACGTTGCCATGGCCGAAGATCGCCCAGACGCCGCCGAAGATCGGCACTTGTCTGCCGTCGATCTCGGTCATTTGCCGGCTGAGAAAGCGGGTCAGCGCCTGCGCCATCGTCAGGCGAATTGTTTTGCTCATCGTGTTTCCTCCGCAATCCTTCAGCGGTCTTCTTATGCGGCCTTGCGGCCGCGCGCGGCAAGCCACGCCTCGGTCAGCTGCTCGAAGCGCGCGGCCATGTCGGCGATTGCCTCGTCATCCGACATCCTGCCGGCCAGCCATTGTTCGGCGGCGTTGATGAAGATGGTGCGACCGACGGCAAACCCTTTGACGATCGGCGCGTTGGCGGTTGCCGCGAAGGCCGCGACCAGCTCGTCCTGAGGCGCTTCGAGCCCGAGCAGCACGACACCGCGGCACCAGGGATCGTTCCTGACGATCACCTGTTCGATCTTCGCCCAGGCGCCCACCGAAGCTTGCGGCTCGAGTTTCCACCAGTCCGGCTTGATGCCCAGCGCGTAGAGCTCCTCCAGCGCGCGCGGAATGGTGGTGTCGTCGAGCTTGCCATGCTTGCCGGCGATGATCTCGACCAGCAATTCGCGGCCGACTTTCCGCGCCGCCTCGAACAGCGCGCGCAGCTTCTGCTGCTGCTCCAGCTTCAGCGCCTCTGGATCGTCCGGGTGATAGAAACACAGGCATTTGATGCAATGGTCGACCGGCCATTCGGTGAGCTGCGAGCCGATATCCTGCGAGAACTCGAAGCGCAGCGGCCGCGATCCGGGCAATTCGACGGGACGCCCGAGCCAGGCGAAGGGATGGCGTGCGAATTCGAACATGGCGTCGCGCCCGTATTTCTCGTCGATCAACATGCCGTAGCCGTCGCGGCCGGCGGCGACCTTTGCCGCCGCCTTGACCGTCAGCACCTTGAAGTCGGGAATACGCGAAACATCGGCGCCGACCTTGGCGGCAACGTCTTCCAGCTGCACACGATGGTCGCAGGCCAAAGCCATCAGCGAAGGGATGTCGCGCCGCCGCGTCGTTGCCCAATGGATGTGGTTGATCGCCTCGTCCTTGCGCAGAGCCAGATGCTTGCTGCCCTGCTTCAAAAAGAACTGCAGCTCCTCGAAGGTCGGATATTCCGGCGCGCAGAGCAGGCGCGACACGGCGAAGGCGCCGCAGGCATTGGCCCAGGTCGCGGCGGTGGCAAAACTCTCGCCGCCCAGCCAGCCGCGCAGGAAGCCGGACATGAAGGCGTCGCCGGCGCCGAGCACGTTATAGATCTCGATCGGGAAACCCTTGCCGACGACGCCGTCCTCGAGATCGTCGCTGATCGGGCCGTCATAGACGATGCAGCCCTTGGCGCCGCGCTTGAGCACGATGGTCGCCGAGGACAGGGCGCGGATCGTCTTCAGCGCGCTCAGGCAATCGTCGGCGCCAGACGCGATCATGATCTCTTCCTCGGTGCCGACGATGAGATCGCAATCCGGCAGCACGGTCTTCAGCTGTGCCGAGACGCGGTCGGATTTGACGTAGCGCTCGAAACCCTCGGCATGGCCGGCAAGACCCCAGAGGTTCGGGCGGTAATCGATATCGAACACGACCTTGCCGCCCTTGGCCTTCATCAGGCGGATCGCCTTGCGCTGCGCGGCATCGGAATTGGGCCGCGAGAAATGCGTGCCGGTGACGACCACAGAACGCGCCGAGGCGATGAAAGCCTCGTCGATGTCTTCTTCGGCAAGCGCCATGTCGGCGCAGTCGGAGCGGTAGAAGATCATTGGCGAGACGCCTTCGCTCTCGACCGAAAGCAGCACCAGCGCCGTCAGCCGTTCCTTGTCGGTCTTCAAGCCGTCGACCGACACGCCCTCGCGTCGAAGCTGCTCGCGGATGAAACGGCCCATCTGCTCGTCGCCGACGCGCGTCAGCAGCGCCGAGCGCAGGCCGAGCCTTGCCGTGCCGACGGAAATATTGGCCGGACAGCCGCCGACCGACTTGGCGAAAGAGGCAATGTCCTCCAGCCGCGAGCCGATCTGCTGGCCATAGAGATCGACCGAGGCGCGGCCGATGGTGATGACGTCGAGCGGCGGGTATTTCCCTTCCACGGCTTCGCCCATTCGAACCTCCCATCGGCCTTGTTGGATAGAGCAGCGTCGTTTTGGACAGCACGCGCCAGCGACGGCGCGGTGTCGTCAATATGAAATATTAATTCCAATCTACAGTCAATATGGAATGAGTGTTCCCATGCCGAAAAGCGCTCGCCGGCGAGGCTCAGCCCTTGCGCCGGCGCCCGGTTTCGCGGCGCTTCTCGCCGACGGCGACGGTCAGCGCCATGGCCAGCGCCATCGTCGCCGAGATTGAGCGGAAACCGCCGAAATCGGCCTCGGCGACCTCGAACCAGACCTTTGCGAACTGCGCCAGCGGCGAGAAGGACGAGTCGGTGATCGCCACGATCGGCACGCCCTGTTCCGCGATCGAGCGTGTCTCGTCGATGGTCGCCGGCGCATAGGGCGAGAAGCTGATGGCGATGACGGCGTCGCGCGGCGTGGCGAAGCCGATCATCTCGGCGTTCAGCCCTGCGGCCGATTCCACCAGCTGGTTGCGGATCTTGAGCTTGCCCAGCGCATAGGCGATGTAGGACGCCACCGGATAGGAGCGGCGCTTGGCCAGCACATAGATCGTCTCGGCCTTCGCCAGAAGCGCCACCGCTTCTTCGAAATGCGCGTCGTTGAGCGCGCGAGAAATATCGCCCAGCGAGGTGCTGGCGGCGGCGACGAAGCCGTCGAAGATCGCCCGATGCCCGCCGCCGTCCTCGGCCTTGGCGCGCAGCGCTGCCAGCCGCTCATCATAGGAGGAGTTGCGTTCGCGCAGCCGCTCGCGGAAAACCTGCTGCAGGCTGGTGAATCCGTCGAAGCCGAGCTGCTGGGCAAAACGGATCAGCGTCGAGGGCTGAACGCCCGCCGAGGCGGCGATGCTTGCCGCCGTGCCGAAAGCGATGTCGTCGGGGTTGTCGAGCGCATAGGCGGCGATCTGCGCGATGCGCTTGGGCAAGCTCGCGCGCCTGTCCAGGATCGTCGCGCGCAGCGTTTCGAAATCGCGAGGCACCCGTTCGTCCATCGTCGCTCCGCCCACGCCCATAAGGTTTGCCCCTCTCCTGCCTCATCATAACGAGTTCGCGCAAGAACACCATAAAAAATGATTTGGATGTTCCATTCTTTACCAAAATGGACTAATTCATCCACATCAGTATTTTCCCGGAGCGATTCCGCTTTCACGGAACCGCTCCATCTGTTTGTTGACGCAATTCCGGACGGAAAGCCGCTCGGCACTTTTCCTGGAATTGCTCTGGCGCGGAGACAATCGACATGGTCGGAGTGGGCCTCATCGGCACGGGCTTCATGGGCAAGTGCCACGCCATCGCCTGGAACGCGGTCGGCACTGTCTTTCCCGATGTCGAGAAGCCGAAACTGGTGCATCTGGGCGAGGTGAATGACGAGCTTGCCCGGCGCAAGGCCGGCGAATTCGGCTTCGCAAAAGGCTCCGGCGACTGGCGCGCCGTGGTCGAGGATCCTGACGTCGAAATCGTTTCGCTGACCACGCCCAACCAGTTCCACCCCGAAATGGCGATCGCCATCCTCGAAGCCGGCAAGCATCTGTGGTGCGAGAAGCCGATGGCGCCGAGTTTCGCCGAGGCCGAGACCATGGCGGCCGCGGCGAAGAAATCCGGCAAGGTCGCCGTGCTCGGCTACAACTACATCCAGAACCCAGCCATCCGCCACATCGGCGCGCTGCTGGAGGAAAAGATCATCGGCGACGTCAACCTCGTGCGCATCGAGATGGACGAGGATTTCATGGCCGACCCGGAAGCGCTGTTCTTCTGGAAGCACGAGGCTTCGTCCGGTTACGGCGCGCTCGACGATTTCGCCGTCCATCCGCTGTCGCTGATCAAGGCGCTGTTCGGCCGTGTTTCGCGCGTCATGTGCGACATGGTCAAACCCTATGCCGACCGCAAGACCGCTTCCGGCGCCCGCCGCGCGGTCGAGACCTACGACATCGCCAGCGTCTTGATGCATCTGGAAAACGGCGTTGCCGGCACGCTCATGGTCAATCGCTCGGCCTGGGGCCGCAAGGGCCGCATCGCCATCCAGATTTTTGGCTCGAAGGGCTCGATCCTTTACGACCAGGAGCGGATGAACGAATTCCAGCTCTACCTCACCGCCGACCGGCCGACCGAACAGGGCTACCGCACCGTCCTGGTCGCGCCGCACCACAAGCCTTACGATTCCTTCCTGCCGGCGCCCGGCCACGGCCTCGGCTTCAACGACCTCAAGATGATCGAATGCCGCGAGCTCTTGATGCGCATCGCCGGCAAGCCGGCCCGCATCATCGACTTTGACGAGGGGCTGGAGATCGAGAGCACCGTGCATGCCATGGCGCGCTCGTTCCAGGAGCAGCGCTGGGTGGATGTGCGATAGGGCAGACAACTCGATAGGCCTCAGAGCCTTACCGGCTCGAAGCGGCCGGACTTGGCCGAGGCAAGTGCCGCCTCGCACAGGATCATCGCCTTGCGCCCGTCCGCCGGGCCGACCGCCGGCTTTCGTCCCGCCGCGACCGACTGGATGAAATGGTCGAGTTCCGCCTCGTAGGATTGGGCATAGCGCTCGACGAAGAAATAGAGCGGCCGGTCGGCCGCGATCCCGCTCTCGCCGCTGAGGCTGACCGAGGTCGGCGTGCGGTTGCCGGCCTGCAGCATGCCCCTTGAGCCATGCACCTCGATGCGCTGGTCGTAGCCATAGACGGCGCGCACGCTGTTGTTGATGTGGCACTGCCGGCCGGATGCCGTGCGCAGGATGAACATCGCCGTGTCGTAATCGCCGAGTTTTGCGTAGTAGGGCGCGACCAGCGACGATCCGGTGGCGAAGAGCTCCACCGGCTCCTCGCCGAGCAGGAAACGCGCCATGTCGAAATCGTGGATGGTCATCTCGCGGAACACGCCGCCGCCGCCCGCCAATGCCTCCTCGGTTTCCGGTTCCGGGTCGCGGCTGGTGATGATCACCTGCTCGACCGCGCCGATCTCGCCGGCCTCGATCCTTCGCTTCACAGCAGCGAAGGACGGATCGAAGCGCCGGTTGAAGCCGATTTGCAAGGGCACGCCGGCCTTCTCGACCGCCGCCAAGCATGCGTCCGTGCGTGCGATGTCGAGGTCGATCGGCTTTTCGCAGAAGATCGCCTTTCCCTTGGCGGCGGCCTCGACGATCAGGCCGGCATGGGTGCGGGTGGCGGAAGCGATCACCACGGCCTTGATCGACGGGTCGTTCATCACGGTTGCGGTGTCGGCGATCTCCGCGCCTGTTCCGGTGGCGATGCGCTCAGCCGCGTCGCGGCGCGGGTCGACGATAGTGCGCAGGCGCACCCCCGGATGCCGGGCAAGGTTTTTCGCATGCACCGAGCCGATCAGCCCGGCGCCGAACAATGCGGCGTCGATCATTTTTCTACCTTCTGTAATGCCTCAGCGAGCAGCCGCTTCCGCGCCGGATCCCGGCTTGGTGAAGCGCTCCAGTTCCTGCTGCAATTCGCGGATCTCGCGGCCGCCGGCCATCATGTCGAGCACCTCCTTCTCGGTGATGTCGCCCTTGCGGAACGTGCCGAGCGAGCGGCCGCGGTTGAGCATGGTGAAGACATCGCCGATCGGATAGGCATGGTGGATGTTGTGGGTGATGAAGATGACGGCGAGCCCACGCTGGCGCGCCTGCGCCACATAGCGCAGCACGATCGAGGCCTGGTGCACGCCGAGCGCCGACGTCGGCTCGTCGAGGATCAGCACGCGCGCCCCGTGATAGACGGCGCGGGCGATCGCCACGCATTGCCGCTCGCCGCCGGAAAGCGTGCCCACCGCTTGCTGCGGATCGCGCACATTGATGCCGATCTTGCCGAGCTGGTCATAGACGATCGCATCGGCGGCCTTCATGTCGATACGCCTGGCGGGTCCCCAGCCCTTCACCGGCTCGCGTCCAAGGAAGAAGTTGCGGGTGATGCTCATCAGCGGGATCATCGACAGGTCCTGGAAGACCGTGGCGATGCCGGCGTCCAGCGCCTGCCTTGGCGAAGAAAAAGTCACCGGCTTGCCGTCGACATACATCTGGCCTTCGCTCGGCGTGTGCACGCCTGACAGCGTCTTGATCAGCGTCGACTTGCCGGCGCCGTTGTCGCCGAGCAGGCAGTGCACCTCGCCGGCATGCGCGGCGAAAGACATGTCGCGCAGCGCCGTCACCGAGCCGAAGCGGCGGGTGACGTTGCGCAGTTCGATCAGCGGAACGGGCTCGGCCATCAGCGCGCCTCCGTCGCCTTGCGGCGCACGTAATTGTTGACCAGCACGGCGATCAGCAGCATCGAGCCGAGGAAGACCTGGAACCAGTCGGTGTCGATGCCGGTGTAGAAGATGCCCATCTCCACCGTGCCGAAGATCAGCGCGCCGAACATGGCGCCGATCGCCGAGCCGTAGCCGCCGGTGAGCAGGCAGCCGCCGATCACCGCCGCGATGATCGCCTGGAACTCCTTCTGCGTGCCCCGCAGCGTGTCGGCGGAGCCGGCTTCCAGCACCTGGATGACGGCGAACAGCGTCGCCGACAGCGCCGTGCCGATGAACAGCAGGATCTTCACCCGGTCGACCGGCACGCCGACATTGCGCGCCGCGCGGTCGTCGCCGCCGACGGCGAACACCCAATTGCCGAAGCGCGTCTTGACCAGCAGCCATGTGGCGAAGGCCGTCACCGCCACCCACCACGGGATCGACATGGACAGGCCCTGCACCATCGCCGAGCCGTCGGGGCGCGCGGCGATCACGCCATGCGAGGCGAGCCAGGCGAAGACCGGCGCGCCGAACTTGCCGCCGAACAGCCAGACCACGAAGCTGCCTTCCTGGCCGTCGGTGATATAGGGGATCTGCGTGCGCCCGGTGACGGTGCGCGTGATGGCCAGCGTCAGCCCGCGCAGGATGAACAGGCCTGCCAGCGTTACGATGAAGGAGGGAAGCCTTGTGCGCACCACAAGGATGCCGTTCAAAGCGCCGACGATGATGGCGATGACGAAGGCGATCGCCACCGCCAAGGGGATCGACAGCCCGAACTGGGTGACGCAAAGCCCGATTGTGACGCTGGCAAAGCCGATCATCGAACCCAGCGACAGGTCGAACTCGCCGCCGATCATCAAAAGCGCGACCGCCGCGGCAAGGATGCCGAGCTGCGCCGACACCTGCAGGAAATTGGCGATGCCGGCCATCGAGAACAGGCCGCTGTTGCCGGCGGTGATGCCGAAGGCGAGGAAGACGATGATGGTGCCGGTGATGGCGCCGAGCTCCGGCCGCCGCATCAGGCGCACCAGACGTCGCGAAACGGGCTTCGGCTCGGGTGGATGAGCCGGGTTCAGTGCATCGGTCACGATCGTCATCCCAATAAGCGTCCAGGGCATCCCAGGAAAAATCCGAAGCGGCAGGTTCGGCGGCTTCGCCTTGGCTTCCGCCCGGATTTCGTGTCCAACAAGTGCCCGCCGGCCAGAGCGTGATGCCGAAAAGTGTGAAGCGGTTTTCGGACGACATCATGCTCTATCTTAGAGCGCCGGCGGACCATTATAGCATCAGCGGATGCCGGCCTTGCTGAGATCGCGCACGGCGGCCGCGTCATCCTTCATGATGAAGGACGGACCGGTGCGCACGGCCGAGGTCGGGAAGGTCTTGTACATCGCCTTGTTGGTCAGGAAGACGACGGGATAGTAGCCCATCATGTATTGCTGGTTGTCGATGCCGAACATCATCGTGCCTTTGCTGACGGCATCGAGGATCTCGGGCGACAGGTCGAAGGTGCCGATCTTGTAGTTGCCGATCGTGCCGGCATCCGAAAACATCTTGAGCAGCGGCGCCGCGACGGTCGGGCCGAGCGTCAGCACGCCGGTGACGTCCGCATGCGCGGTGAGATAGCCTTCGACGCGGCGCGTCACGTCGGTCGGGTCCATCGTGGCCGCCACCACGTCGGAGGAGCCGCCACTCTTCTTCAGCCCGTCATTATAGCCTTCGCAGCGTTTGTCCAGGCTGACATTGCCGACTTCGTGGTTGATGCAGATGCCCTTCTTGACGCCGGCCTTGGCCATGATCTCGCCGGCCTTGACGCCATTGTCGTATTCCGAGCCGCCGCCGACGAAGAGGTCGAGGCCCCAGGGCTCCACCGCTTCCTCGCCGCTGTCGATGACCACCACCGGGATGCCTGCCGCCTTGGCCGCCTCCACCGGCGCCTTCAGCGCGTCCATGTCGGGGATGGAGACGACCAGCCCGTCCGGCTTGGACGCGGTCGCCGCCTCGATCATGCGCGCCATGCGCACCACGTCGAAGGTTTCCGGCGCCTGGTATTCGACCTTGACGCCGAGCTGCTCGGCGGCGGCCTGCATACCGTTCTTCACCACGCTCCAATAGACGTCGTTGGCCTGGCCGTGGGTGACGAAAACGATGCGCACATCGCTTTCCTTCTTCACCTGGGCCGGCGCAGGCAGAATGCCGGCGCCGGCAAAAGCAAGCGAGAGCGCCGCGGCGCCGAGCACATTCCGGATCGAGAATAAGGCACTCATAGTGGTTCTCCTCAGTTGTTGTTGTGTTCCCAAAGTCTTGGCCTCGACCCTCCCTGGTCAGGCCATTTCGTCATGATTGCAGGTCTCTCCTTGCGGGCATGATCATGCCCGGAAATCCCGGAGCGAGCCGCGGCGGATGGACAGCCCCTCCACGAAGGCTATGAAGTCCGGGTCTGGAAGCAGGTCGAATTCGTCGATGCGGATCTGCGCCGAGTTCGGTTCGATCTCCTCGATCTCGCCGGGTGCATTGGCGTGCAGGCAAAGGAAATTGAGCCCTTCGCCGATCTCACGGAACAGCGCCTCGTAGCGCGCGCGGGCCGGCTGGTTGCGGTGCCAGGGCGTCTCCAGAACCGCGCTCGCCAGCGTCTCGCCGGCTTGCTCCAGCCGTTTCCCCGGCGCGGCATAGACGCCGTCGTCCAGCTTGCCCAGATTATGGATCGGTCCGTAGACCGCAATGCTTTTCGGAAACAAAGTCGGCACGCCGTAGTCGATGCCGACCGCCGCGTAGCGATCGACGAACTCCGGCGAGAACACCGCGCCCATATGCCCGTCGATATGGCTGAGCGACAGCCCGGCAGCCTTGGCCGCATCGATCTGCGCCCGCATCTCGGCCTCCACCGCGTCCGGCTCGCCCTTGGCGCGCAATTCCGGCACGGAGCGGAACAGATAGCCGTCGCTATCGACGATGCCGGACGCCTGGCTCGCCTTGGTCAGCGGCCGCCAGCGGTAGTATTTCTTCTCGGAGGTGAGCGTGATGTGGACGCCGAGATTGAGCGAGGCGTCTTTCGCGCCTTCCTCGGCGATCTCGAGGAACCACGGGCAGGGCACCATCACCGAGCCGCTGTCGACCGCGCCGGCGCGCTTCAGCTTGAGATAGGCGACATTGGCGCCGTGGCACATGCCGACATCGTCGATGTTGATGACGACCTTGCGTTCAGCCGGCATGGCGGACCTCCTGTGCGCGCTCGTGCACGTAGAAGCCCGCGCCTTGCGCCAGCCTCTTCAGGTTGCGGTAGCCCATGGTGGCATAGGTCAAGGGGGGCGCCTTGGCCGGATCCTGCTCTGCCTCCACCACCAGCCAGCCGGAATAGCCTTGGTCGGCGAGGATCTTCAACAGCGTCGGATAGTCGATCGCGCCGTCGCCCGGCACGGTGAAGATGCCTTCCATCACCGCGCCCATGAAGCTCATGTCGGCGTCGCGCGCCTTCTTCAGCGCCGCCGGGCGCACATCCTTGCAATGCACATGCACGACGCGCTCGACATGCCGGCGCAGCAATTGCTCCGGATCGCCGCCCGAAAAGGCGCAGTGCCCCGTATCGTAAAGCAGGCCGACCGCCTCGCCGCTGCTGTGCATCAGCCTGTCGATCTCCGCGTCGGTCTCGACGATCGTGCCCATGTGATGATGGAAGGCCATGCCGACGCCGAAATCGGAAAAACGCTCGGCAAGCTTGGTGATCTTGGCGCCATAGGCTTTCCATTCCCCGTCCATCAGCTTCGGGCGCTGCGAAATCGGGTCGTGGATCGCGCCATGCCGGCCGCGCGAGGTGTCGGCATAGACCACATGTCTCGCGCCGAGATCCCGAAGCAGCGTCAGATGCGGCCGGATCGCCTCGAATTCCTCGTCCACATCCTTCTCGCAGATGCGCCCGTCATACCAGCCGGAGACCAGCGCCAGCCCGTGATGGTCGAGGATGGGCCGAAGCGTGCGGCTGTCGCGCGGGAACTTGCCGCCAAGCTCTGTGCCGGCATAGCCGGCTTCCGCGGTCTCGCCGAGGCAGGTCTCGAGCGGCGTGTCGCCGCCCAGTTCCGGCACGTCGTCATTGGTCCAGGTGATCGGGTTTATGCCAAGTCGAACTGTCGTCATTGCTCGCTTTCCGCCCCGCAGCCGGGATGGCTGCGGGGTGTCCGGTCTCGGGAGGAGATGGCTGCGATTGCTGGCGACAGGGCGCGAACCCCGCCGTTTCGCTCGGCAGGACGCCCTCCCAGCACCCTGCCCAACTTGCCTCGTCTTCGACGTCTTACCCCAACGTCAGTGCGGGAAGTCTATCCCGCTCTGTCTCCCCCGCGAGGGCCAGTTTTCCGGAAAATGAAGGAACCAGTTTGTGCTGAAAGGCGGATGTGGCAGGATGGGGGATGGGAGATTTGCAAGCGCTCACGCAGCACCGGCGGCCATCGTCGGCGCGAGGCACCCCCCTCTGGCCTGCCGGCCATCTCCCCCGCAAGGGGGGAG
>NZ_VFTH01000011.1:162500-201202 GCF_006439375.1 Mesorhizobium sp. B4-1-1 | reverse complement strand
GCCAAGATCGAAGGTTCGATTGAGTGGCAGAAACCTCGATCGTCCCGTTCCTTCGCGCCCCCCTCTGTCCTGCCGGACATCTCCCCCACAAGGGGGGAGATCAGCAGTTCCGTCGCCGGCTCTCCTTTTGCAACGCCGGCCATTGGCGAAAGCAGACGCGACAGTTCAATCTCCGGCAGGACAGAGGGGGGCGCGACAGAACGCGACCTATCCACGGTTGGCGAAAACCAGGCACCCCGCCTCGGCCGTGACATCGGCTTCGTCTTCCAGGACCCCTCCTCAAGCCTCGATCCGGTGATGCCGGTCGGCAGGCAGATCGCCGAGGTCGTCCGCACCCATTTCGACCTGACCTGGCCTGACGCCTTCGCCAAGGCCAAGACCCTGGTCGAACGCGTCCGTCTCCCCGATCCGGACGCGGCCCTCCACGCCTATCCCCACCAGCTTTCCGGTGGCCAGAAGCAGCGCGTGGCCATCGCCGCGGCAATTGCCGCCGGCCCGAAGCTGTTGATCGCCGACGAAGCCACCAGCGCGCTCGACACCATCGTCCAGGCCGAGATCGTTTCCCTGATCCGCAGGCTGGTGACCGAGGACGGCATGACGCTGCTTTTCATCAGCCACGACATCGCGCTCGCCGCCTCGATTGCCGATCGTATCGCGGTACTGCGCCACGGCGAACTGATCGAGCTCGGCGAGACGGACCAGATCATCAATGCGCCGCGCCATGCCTATACGCGGTCCCTGCTCGATGCCCATCTCGGCCTCGACGCCAAGCCTTTGCTCGGCCGGCAAGGTGCCTCGGCATGACCGTGCTTGCCGTCTCCAGTCTCGCCAAGCGCTATCATCGTGGCGGCAGGCCTTTCGCGGCGATCGACGACGTGTCGTTCGAGATCGAGGCGGCGGAAACGCTGGCGCTGGCAGGTCCCTCCGGCAGCGGCAAATCCACCATCGCGCGGCTGGTGCTGCGTCTGATCGAGCCCGATGCCGGCCGCATCGAGTTCGAAGGCGCGGACCTCCTCGCTCTGTCGGGCGCCGCGCTGCGCGCGCGCCGCGCCCGCCTGCAAATGGTGTTCCAGGATCCGCTCGCCGCCTTCAATCCGCGCGCCACGGTGGCGCGCGTGCTGGACGATCCCCTGCGCGTTCACAACATCGCCTCGCGCGCGGAGCGCCCGCGCCGGATCGCGGCGCTGCTGGAACGTGTCGGCCTCGACGCCAGCCTTGCCAGCCGCGCTATCCACGAGATTTCCGGCGGCCAGCGCCAGCGCGTTGCGATCGCCCGCGCCATCGCCACGCGGCCGTCGCTGATCGTGCTCGACGAGGCGGTGTCGGCGCTCGACGTATCGGTGAGCGGGCAGATCCTGGAATTGCTGCTTGACCTGCAACGGCAGGAACGGATCGCTTATCTGTTCATTTCCCATGACCTCGGCGTCATCCGTGCCGTGGCGCACCGCGTCATCATCCTCGATGCCGGCAGGATCGCCGAGAGCGGCGATGCCCGCGCCGTCATCGCCAATCCGCAATCGGCGATCGGTAAGGCCCTTGTCGAGGCGACGCCGAAGCTTGTCAGAACCAATCAGGAAGCACCATGACCGATCCCGAAGCCACCAGAGCCGAGAAACTATCGCGCGAGCTCGACTCCGCCTTCCGTAACCGCGCCGACCTCTACCGCCTTTTCCTCGAAGAGTTGACCGCCGAGCTCGGCGCCGAGAAGGCCGAGGCGGTGATGATCCGCAGCATCGAGAAGCGCGGCCGGGAGGTCGCGGCGGCGGCCTTTGCCGGCTTCGGTCCCAATGACGCGCCGGCGATCGGCGAGGCCTTCCTTGCCGTCAGCCCGGATGGCGGCCGCATGTATCCCACCGATGTCGAGCGAGGCCAGAACCACATCGCCTTCAAGGTGAAGCGCTGCCCGCTGAAGGACGCCTGGGTCGAGGCCGGCGTCGGCGAGGAGAAACTCGCCACGCTCTGCCGCATCGCCGGCGCCTTCGACCGCGGCCTGTTCGAGGCGACCGGCGTGCGCTTCGCCAATGTCACCTGGACACCGGACCACGGCCCCGGCTGCTGCCACATCGCGCTGACCAATCGAGACGCTTAGCCACGAAATTAAAGCATGTCTCCCGAAAGTCGGAACCGGTTTCGGGACAAAGACATGCGTAAAATCAAAGCCCTAAAGCGCACGGAGCGGATCTGAAAGATCGCGACGCGCTTTAGCTCTCGGCAAAGACGTGCAGCTCGCCGCCTGCCTCGTCGATCGCGGCGCGCAGTGCCGCCGCCGGCTCGCTGTCGGCGACGACATCGGAAATCTCGTTCAGCGCGCAGACGCGTTCGAGTCCGCTGCGGCCGAACTTGTCGTTGGTGACGACCAAGATAGTTGACAGCGATCGTCCCATCATCGCCCGCTTCACCGCGGCCGCGCCCGAAATCATGTCGCTTGGCCCTTCGGCATTCAGCGCAGAGGCACCGATGATGGCGACGTCGGCATTGTAGCGGCGCACGAATTCGACCGTGTCCTCGCCTAGCACCGCGGCCTCGCGGCTGTCATAGGTGCCTGGGCAAAGGATGACGCGAAAGGTCGGATTGGCACCGGCCACCGAGGCGACGCCGATGGAGTTGGTGATGATTGTCAGATCCCTGCCAAGCTGCGAGAGGCTGCGCGCGACCTCGTAGGTGGTCGATCCGCCATCGATCATCACGATGCGGCCTCGCTCGATCAACCCGGCGGCGCCACGTCCGACGCGGACCCGCTCCTCGACCATAGTGAGGCCGCGTTCGGCGATCACCGGTTCCGACGTCACCAGCGAAATGGTGGCGCCGCCATAGGTGCGGTTGATAAGCCCCGCCTCGCCGAGCTCGATCAGGTCACGGCGAATGGTCTCGCCGGCGACACCGATCCGGCGCGCAAGCTTCGAGATGCGGATCGAGGCCGAGCGCCGCACCTCCGACAGGATCAGCTCATGGCGTTCCTTCTTCGTCAGCCGGCCCGGCTCGATATTCATCGCTCTTCCCTCTCAAGGTCCCCGGCGCGGAGACATTAGCCACGCCGGGGACAGGAAAGCCAGCGTCAGCGTCTGAGCCGATCGCGCATGGCGTACCACAGCATGCCGAGCACGTAGAGCGGGCCGCGCAACGCCGTTCCGCCCGGGAACGGCAGCGGCGTCAGCGTCGAGAACAGGTCGAGCCGCGAGGCATCGCCCGTGATCGCTTCCGCCAGAAGCTTGCCCGACAGCGTCGACAGGATGACGCCCTTGCCGGAATAGCCATGCGCGAAATAGACCTCGCCATAATGCCCGACATGCGGCAGGCGCGAGGTCGTCACCGACACCAGCCCGCCCCAGGCATGGTCGATGCGGCAGTCCTGGAGCTGCGGAAAGGTCTTTTCCATATGCGGCCGCACGAAGCCGGCGATGTCGGCCGGCGGCGACGGCGTGTAGCGCTCGCCACCGCCGAACAGCAGGCGGCCGTCCGCCGACATGCGGTAGTAGTTGACGACGAACAGCGTGTCCGAGACCGCGACATTCGCCGGGATGACATTGCGCTCGCCCAAGGGCTCGGTGGCGACGATATAGTTGCCGACCGGCATGATGCGGCTGTTGACGCGCGGCTCCAATCCCTTGAGCAGCGCATCGCCGGCCAGCACCACATGCCTGGCGCGGACTGAGCCCTTGTCGGTGAACACCCGGATCGACGGTTCCCGCTCCAGCCGGACGGCAACCGAGTTCTCATGGATGACGACGCCGGCGGCGGACGCGGCGCGGGCAAGCCCCAGCGTGTAGTTCAGCGGATGCATATGGCCGCCGAGCCTTTCGTAAACCGCGCCCTGATAGGGCGTATCCACCATCTGACGCGCCTGCGAAGCCGACAGGATCTCGACATCGGTGAACTTCATCACCTTGGCGAGGCATTCGGCCTCTTGCTCGAAGTCGCGCACATCCGAAGCGCTGACGGCGCCGACCAGATGGCCGGTCTGGCGCAGATCGCAGTCGATGCCGTGACGCTCGATGATGTCGAGCACCAGCCCGCGCGCCTCGAAGGCGAGGTCGAACAGCGCCTTTGCCCGTTCCGGCCCAAAGCTCTTGACCAAGCCCCTGGCGCCCTTGCGCAGGCCCGGGATCATCTGGCCGCCATTGCGGCCCGAGGCGCCCCAGCCGATCTTGCCGCCTTCGAGCAGCACCACTTTAAGACCACGCTCGGCCGCATGCAGTGCCGCCGAAAGGCCGGTGCAGCCGCCGCCGACCACCACCAGATCGGCCTCGACATCGCCGGCAAGTGCGGGATGGTCGGGCGCCGGATTGGCGGTGGCGACATAATAGGATTTGCCGATATCGAGACCGGAATTGAAACCTGTCGAACGCGAAGCCATGGTCACACCTTGAGCAACAGATGGTCGCGTTCCCAGGACGTCACGACGCTCTGGAACAAGTCGAGCTCGACGCTCTTCACGCGCAGATAGGTCTGGAAGAAATCCTCGCGGAGCAGCGCCCGCACAGGCTCGCAGGCGGCGAAGCGGTCCAGTGCTTCCTCCATCGTCTTTGGCAGTGTGCTCCTGCTTTTATAGGCATTGCCGAAGGCCTCTTCCGAGCGCGCAAGCTTCTCCTCGATGCCGAGATAGCCGGCGATCAGCGAGCCGGCCATGGCGAGATAGGGATTGGCGTCCGCTCCCGGCAGCCGGTTCTCGATCCGCCGCGCGGCGCGCCCGCCCATCGGCACGCGCAGGCCGCAGGAGCGGTTGTCGTGCGACCATTCGATGTTGGCCGGCGCGCTGTGGTTCGGCCGGATGCGCCGGTAGGAGTTCACGTTGGGCGCGAACAGCGGCATGATTTCGGGGATGTATTTCTGCAGGCCGCCGATGAACTGCGCGAACATTCCGGTGTCCTCGCCGTCTTCGCCGGCGAACAAGGGCTCGCCCGCTTCATCGACGATCGACATGTGCAGATGCATCGAGCTGCCGGCCTGCGCGGCGATCGGCTTGGCCATGAAGGTGGCGTGCATGCCATTCGCCTGCGCCGCCTGGCGCGCCAGGCGCTTGAACAACAGCACCTTGTCGGCAAGCGCCAGCGGATCGCCATGCAGGAGATTGATCTCGAGCTGCGCCGTGCCGGATTCATGGATCAGCGTGTCGAGCGGCAGACCTGCGACGGCCGCATGTTCGTAGATCCGTCGCGTCACGGCTTCGAACTCCTCCATCGCCTGCATGTCGTAAGGGTGCTGCACGCTTTCCGGCCGGCCGTTGCGTCCGGTCGGCGCGGTGATCGGACGATCCGGATCGGGGTTCGGCGCCGTGAGATAGAATTCGAGCTCCGGCGCCATCACCGCGCGCCAGCCACGCTGGCGGTAAAGGTCGAGCACTGCCCTCAGCACATGGCGCGGCGAGGCCATCCACGGCCGGTCGTCCATATGGAAGGTGTCGGCAAAGACATAGGCCTTGCCGGCGCTGCCGGGCGCGACGCACAGCGTGGACGTGTCCGGCACCATGCGCATGTCGGGGTCCGAATAGGCGAAGCCCTCGTCGATGGAGCCGGAATAGCGGCCGTCGATGGCGACCAGGAAGGCGCTGCTCGGCAGATAGAGCGCCCGGTCCTCGAGCGACTTGAGGAATTTGGCGACCGGCAAGGTCTTGCCGCGCAACACGCCGTTGACGTCGGCCACGAAGCACTCGATTTCATTGATCGCATGCGTTTTCAGCCAGCCTTGCGTGTCCGCGCCGGGGAATGAGGTGTTCAGATTGTCAGGCATTGGTCACGTCCGTACGAAGGAGAGATCGCTTCGGCGGGCATGTCCGTTCCGGGTGGGGCGTTATCTGAGCTGCGTTATCCGAGAACGGACGCCCGCCTGATAACCGGCCGAAAGGCCGGGTCCAACGCGCCCTGCACGCCTTCGGTCCAGCCGTCGCGAACGACATGCGAGCCGACCTTGGTCTCCTCCGCGCGCTGCAGGTTCTCGTGACGGCAGCAGCGCATGATCAGCGACACCCCGTACGCGCAAACGAGATACCGCAGGCAAAAATCGGATGCCTTTCGCGGTATTGATGTTTTGCTTGCATGACGGGTCTCACTAAAGGTGGAATTATGGTTTGACCGATCATCGCCGCCGGCGCAAGTCCGCTTTGCTGGACCAGATCAGCCGATGCTCTCGCCGCCATCGACGACCAGCGCCTGCCCGGTCATGAAAGACGAGCGGTCGGAGACGAGGAACAGGATCGCTTCGGCGATCTCCTCCGCGTTCGCCCAGCGCCCCATCGGGATCTTGGTGCGGACATAGTTTTCGATCGCGTCGCGGCCGCCCATCTGGGCGATGAACGGCTCATTGAACGGCGTGTCGACCCAGCCCGGGCAGAGCGCGTTGATGCGCACATTGTGTCTGGCGTAGTCGAGCGACATCTGCCGGGTCATCGCCACCACGGCGTGCTTTGAGGTGGCATAGGCGATCATCTCGCGGTCGTAGAAGACTCCGGAATTGGACGCCGTGTTGAGGATGACGCCGCCACCTTGGGCAATCATCGCCGGCATGACGGTCTTCGCCGCCAGGAATTGCGCCCGCACATTGATGCGCCATGAGGCGTCCATGCCGTCGGTGCCGACTTCCGTCAGCGTGCCGCCGACCTGAATGCCGGCATGGCTGTGCAGGATATCGATCCGGCCATGCTTGCCGAGCGTTCCCTGGATGAGCTCTTCGACGGCCGTGTCGTTGCCGACATCGGTGGCGACAGCCTCGGCGCGGCCGCCGGCGTCGCGGATACCGGCGGCGGTGGCTTCGCCCGCCGCCGGATCGCGGTCCGCGATCACCACGAGCGCCCCTTCCCTGGCCATGATCATCGCCCCGGCGCGCCCGATGCCCGACCCCGCGCCCGTCACCACGGCGATACGGTCTTTCAGGATCATGGATTGGTCTTTCAAGGCGATGGCTTTCGACGGCCGAGCTGCCATTGCGCAAGCAGCACGAGCAGGACGGATGCGCAGAGCACGATCGTCGCGATGGCATTGATCTCCGGCGTCACGCCGCGCCGGATCGAGGCGAAGACATAGATCGGCAGCGTCGTCTGCGCGCCGGCGACGAAGAAGGCGATGATGAAGTCGTCGAAGGAGAAGGTGAAGGCGAGCAGGAAGCCGGCGATCACCGCCGGCATGATCTGCGGGAGCACGATCGATCGGAACGTCGTCAGCGGCGTGGCATAGAGATCGCTCGAGGCCTCGACCAGATTGCGGTCGAGGCTGCTGAGCCGCGTGCCGACGATCATCGTCACCAGCGCCATCGAGAACAATCCGTGCGCGGCGATGATCGAGCCGTAGCCGAGCGAGAGCCGCGGCGGCTGGTCGGTCGGCCACAGCGAAGCGAGGAACGGATTGAGGACGGCGAAGAGCTGCACCAGCGCCACCAGCGTCGAGATGCCGATGACGACGCCCGGAACGACGATCGCGGCGCCCAGCAGCGCGTCGAACAGCGCCCGCGTCCGCGCGCCGACGCGCTGCAGCCCGAGCGCCGCGGCCGTGCCGCAGAAGGCCGCGAGCAGCGCGCTCGTCGTGGCGATGAAAAGGCTGTTTTTCAGCGCTTCGACCAGGAAGGGATTGGACAGCGCCTTGCCGTACCATTGCACCGAGAAGCCGGTGAACTCGCTGGCATGATGCCCGGCATTGAAGGAGAACAGCACGACCAGCGCGATCGGCAGATAGAGGAAGGCAAAGACGGCAAAGACGAAGGCGCGCATCAGATCAGGTCCACCCGGCGTGCGCCCGAGAGCCGGGTCGAGATGCGATTGGCGACGATCAGCACCACGACCGAGACCAGCACCAGCGTGATGGCGATAGCAGATCCGAACGGCCAGTTGCGCGATTGCAGGAAGAGATCGACCAGCGCGTTGCCGATGAAGAACACCTTGCCGCCGCCGAGCAGCGTCGGGATCAGGTACTCACCGAGCAGCAGGATCATCACCAGCGAGAAGCCGGTCATGACGCCGGGCAGCGACAGCCTCAGCGTCACACCGAGGAAGGTCGACAGCGGCGTCGCACCCAGATCGGCGGAAGCCTCCAGCAGCCGGCGGTCGAGCCGCTCCAGGCTGACATAGATCGGCAGGATCATCAGCGGCAGGTAACCGTAGACAATGCCGAGCAGAACCGCGCCCGGCGTGTTGATCAGCCGCAGGTCCTCGATGCCGACATAGGCGAGCAGGGCCGGGATGCCGCGCCCGCCGAGGATGTACATCCAGGCATAGGTGCGCATCAGAAGGCTGGTCCAGAACGGGATGACGATCAGCGCGAGCAGGATCAATCGCCAGCGATCCGGTGCCCGCAGCGCCAGATAATAGGCGACGGGATAGGCGACGAGCAGGCAGGCGAGCGCTCCGACGGGGGCCAGCATCATCGTGTTCCAGAACGCGGTCGCCCGCGCCGGCAGGTTGGCGTATTGCGCGAAAGTCAGCGCTGCCTGGTAGCCGCCTTCGGGCGCTCGCTCGCCGACGCTGAAGATGGCGATGGCGACGAACGGCAGCACCAGGAAGACGACCAGCCACAGCGCCGCCGGAGCAAGCAGCAGCGCCGTGATGAGGTTTTTGCGAAAGAGACTGCCGCGCATCGATAAAGCCGGTTGGGAGCCGGCGGACATTCGTCCGCCGGTCGCATTGTCTGGTTCGGGTTTGTGGCCGTTCCCGCTCAAGCCGACTTGAAGCGCGCCATCAGCTCGGCGCGGCCCGGATCGGTGAGCGTCGCGGCGGCGCCGAACTCCAGTGGCTTCAACAGGTCGGCGGCCGGATAGAGGATCGGATTGTCCAGCACTTCCTTCGGCAGCAGCGCATTGACGCGCGCGTCGGTCGAGGGCGCGCCATTGGCCAGATGCTCCTTCACCGCGACCTTCGGGTTCATCAGGTAGTTGAGCAGCGCGTAGCCGGCCGGCTTGTTCGGCGCATCCTTCGGAATCGCGTAGAAATCGGTCCAGATCTCGCCGCCTTCCTTGCCGAGCACATAGGCGATTTCGGGGATGTCGCGATGGAGCTGCGCCCCGTCATTGGTCCAGCACATCGTCATCCAGGCATCGCCGGCGCGCATTCCCGGCTGATAGTCGCTCGACACCGCGAACAGATGCGGCTTGACTTTGAGCAGCAGTTCCTCCGCCTTGGCGAGCTCGTCCTGCTTCAGCGAATTGAAGGAATAGCCGTAATATTTCAGCGCATTGCCGATCGTGGTCAGCTGATAGTCGTGCACCATCGTGCGGCCGTCGCCTTCGGCCATCGCCGTGTCCCAGAATTCCTTCCAGCTCGACATCGGCTTGGTGAGCTTCTTGGTGTTCACGGCAAAACCGGTCGTGCCCCAGTTCTTCGGCACAGCGTAGGTCGTCCCGTCGATCGTGCCCTCGGCGGTGAAGCGTGCATCTTCCGACTTGCCATCGAAATTCCCGAGCTTGGCCATGTCGAGGGCTTCGATGATGCCGAGCTTCTTGTAGGTCGAGATGGTGTAGTTGGTCGGCACGAACAGGCTCCAGCCCGAGCCGCCGGCCTGCAGCTTGGCCAGCATCTCCTCATTGGAGCCGAAGACGTTGACCTCGACGGCGACGCCCGTATCGGCCTTGAAATTCTCGAAGGTCTGCGGGTCGTGGTAGTTCGGCCAGGTGGCGATCGACATGCGGTCGCCGAGGTTCTCAGCGGCAAAAGCTGGCGTCGGCATGATGCCGAGCTCGCGCGCCATCACCGCGGTCGCGACGCCGAGGCCGGTGAGGCCGAGGAAATCGCGCCGGCTGATCGAGCCGCGCTTCAGGCGCATCAACTGGTCAACGAATTTATCGGGGCTTATCGGCAGTCCATCACGATAGGATTTCGGCATGTTGGTCTTCCCTCTGGTTGGTCCCGTTGTTCTTGGGTCCCGGAAACGCCAGCGGCGCTCCGGCGGCAAAGCCGATGGCGACGGGTTCGCCCGGCTTGAAGAGATTGCCCTGGCCGATCACGTGATCGGCCTTGGCGAGCAGCGATCCGATACCCTGGACCTCGATCGCGTATTCCGCCGTCGAACCCAGGAATATGCGGTTGCGGACGATGCCGTTCAGGCTGCCGCCGCCGGGTGCTGAGAGGCTGAGCGATTCCGGTCGCAGGCTGACGGATACGGCCTCGCCCCGGCTGAGCGGCAACCGCTTGCGCGCGGCAATCACCGTGCCGTCTGCGAGCGCGACATCGACGAGATCGCCGGAGAGACCGGCCACCTTGCCGCTCAGGAGATTGGTCTTGCCGACGAAATCCGCCACGAACAGATCGGCCGGCTCGTCATAGATTTCGCTTGGCTGTCCGATCTGGACGACGCGGCCGCCATTCATGACGCAGACGAAGTCGCTCATCGACAACGCTTCCTCCTGGTCATGGGTGACCAGCACGAAAGTGATGCCGATCTCGCGCTGCAGGTTCTGCAGCTCGATCTGCATGTCGGTGCGCAGCTTCTTGTCGAGCGCCGCCAGCGGCTCGTCGAGCAGCAGCACCGCCGGCTTGTTGACCAGGGCGCGGGCGAGCGCCACGCGCTGCTGCTGGCCGCCGGAAAGCTCGTGGATCTTGCGGCGTCCGTAGCCGGCGAGCTGCACCATGGCCAGCGCCTCGCCGGCTCTCCAGGAGATATCGCGCGACGACAGCCTGGGTCTCGCCTGGCGCAGCCCGTAGGAGATGTTGTCCTCGACATCGAGATGCGGGAACAGCGCATATTGCTGGAACACCATGTTGACCGGCCGCCGGTAGGGCGGCGTGCCGGCCATGTCGCGGCCGCGGATCAGCACCTGGCCTTCGCTCGGCTGCTCGAAGCCGCCGATCATGCGAAGGCAGGTCGTCTTGCCGCAGCCTGAGGGGCCGAGCAGCGCGACGAAGGCGGAAGGTGGGACGGCAAGGTCGATGCCGCTGACCGCGGTGACCGCGCCGTAGCGCTTGGTGACCGCGCGAAATTCGATATCGGGCACTGCAGTCAAGCCACGGGCTCCAGCGACAGCGTGAGGCAATGTCTTAACGCTAGCAGAGGCAATGCCGCCTAGTATATACCTCGCAGGTGGTATATTTAGCCGATTTTATCGTTTGGAGGGGTATGAGTTGGCCGCTTCCCGCAGTGACGACTACAACGCCTTGGCCACCGTCATCGCCGCGTCGCGCGAGACCGGCGGCGACCATTTCGGCAAGGCGATCGTCGGCTGGCTGCGCGGGCACGTCCGTTTCGACCACTGCGTGATCTTCGGCTATCGCGGCGCCGCGAGGCCGCCGCTCCTGTTCGAGACCTTCTCGCCTGCCGAAAGCCACATCTTCGTCGCGCTCTATCAGGAAGGACCCTATCTGCTAGACCCCTTCCATCACGCCGCCGTCGAGCGCAAGGAAGGCTTTTGGCGCATGCGCGAGCTTGCGCCCGACCGCTTCTATGCCAGCGAATATTACCGGTCCTATTACAGCCAGACCCGCCTCGCCGAGGAGGTCGGTTTCTTCGTGCCTTTAGCCGGCAAGGACGCGCTGGTGCTGTCGCTGATGCGGCTGCGCGCCACCGGACCGTTCGGAACGGCGGATGCCAGGCTGCTGCGCGACATGGCGCCGGCGGTGATCGGCTTCTGCAGGCAGCACTGGCCGTCCCTGCCTGCCGAAGAGGTCCCGACCCAGCCCTCCGGCGAAACCATCGCAACAGCCAACGAACTCGATCGCGCGCATATCTGGAAGAGCCTGTCGCTGACCTCACGTGAAAAACAGGTCGTCGATCTGGTGCTTCAGGGTCATTCCACGGAATCGATCGCCAGGGCGCTCAGGATCGTGCCCGGGACCGTGAAGGTCCACCGCCGCAACATCTATCGCAAGCTGAAGATCAAGTCGCAGGCCGGCCTCTTCGCGCGCTTCGTCGAGATCATCGACGCGCGGATCGGATAGCAACGCCGGCCGCCCTTGCAGCGGTTCGCGTTGAGCGTCTATCGTGCAGCCGAAACGACCGGCCAGCTATCCCGGCGGCGGATCAGCTGACGAAACAGATCTCGGGACGGATGAAGTAACGCATCGCCAATGGCCGACAAATCGCAATTCGGGCTGACCGCTGTCGATACCGTTCCCCTGCATGAGAAAGTCTACCTGGAGCTCGTGCGCGCCTTGATGTCGGGGCAACTCCAGCCTGGCCAGAAGCTGACCTCGCGCAAGCTCGCCAAGGAGCTCGGCACCAGCGACATGCCGGTGCGCAGCGCCTTCATGCGGCTGCAGGCGCTGAGAGCCCTGAGCCCGATGCCGAACGGCAGCGTCGAGGTGCCGCTGATTTCGGCCGACCGCTTCCAGCAACTGACCGCCGTGCGCACGATCCTGGAAGGCACGGCCACCGAGCTCGCGACGAAACTCATCAACGGCAACAATCTGCGCGCGATCCGGCGCCACTGCGCGGAGCTTACCGAAGCCGCCCGCGGCGGCGGGATCGATAACTATCTGCGCAAGAACTATGACTTCAAATTCTCGATCTACCGCCATTGCGGCAACGAGCAGATGCTCTTCCTGATCGAGACGGTATGGATGCAGGTGGGCCCCTTCCTGCGAAACCTGCACATCGGCTTCGAGGATGACCTGGCCGGCATTCTCGGCATCGACTATCACGAGGAGGTCGTGGCGGCGATCGAGGCCGGCGACGGCGAAAGGGCGCGCGCCGCGATCGTGCGCGATATCGCCGAGGGCGCGGCCCACATCCTCGGCCAGGTGAAATTTCCGCAACTGCGCCACTGACGGGCAAGCCGGCCTCGAATCCGGCTTGGCTTTCGTCGATCGGGCCGCTATGTTGCGATCGCAGATCGCAGAATTTGGACCCGAAATGCCGCCCGATATCCCAGCTAGTGACTTGAAAAAATGAAGGAAAACAACCCGGCAGCAGCCGTGTTGACCTTCACGAACTCACAAGCTGAAAATTGGATATCGTAGCCGACAGGGCTACAGCACCTAGAAAAGGGGCTGGAAATTGAGCGATGCGATTGCGGACGTTTTGAAGTGGCTGGACGGCAGGAAGGACATCCAGAGCCTGCGGGCGGCGGTGTGCGACCTGAACGGCATCATGCGCGGCAAGCGCATTCCGGTCGAGCAGGCGCGCAAGGCGCTGGAAGGCAAGCTGCGCATGCCTTATTCGGCCATCGGGCTCGACATATGGGGCGAGGACATCGAAGGCAACGCCCAGGTGTTCTCGACCGGCGACGCCGACGGGCTTTGCCATTGGACGGGGCGCGGCATACTGCCCGTCAACTGGACGGCGCACCCGACGGCGCTGTTGCCGGTCTGGCTGGCGGACGACAGCGGCGCCCCCTACCTCGGCGATCCGCGCCGCGCGCTCGCACGCATCCTCGACCGCTACGCCGCGCTCGGCCTGACGCCCGTCACCGCGACCGAACTCGAATTCTACCTGGTCGACCCGACATCGCAGCGGCCTGTCGGACCGGTTTCGCCGGTAACCGGGCGGCGTCTCGATTCCGACGCGGCGCTTTCGATCGATGAGGTCGACGATTTCGAGGCCTTCATCCACGATATCTACGAAGCCTGCCGCATGCAGGACATTCCGGTCGACACCGCGATCGCCGAGAACGGCGTCGGCCAGTTCGAGATCAATCTCAACCACGTGCCCGACGCCCTGCGCGCCGCGGACGACGCCGTGCTCTTCAAGCGCACCGTCAAGGGCATTGCCCGCAAACATGGCTTCGCCGCCTGCTTCATGGCCAAGCCCTATGGCGAACGCGCCGGCAACGGCTTCCATGTCCATTTCAGCGTCCTCGACAAGGACGGCCGCAACATCTTCGACGACGGCTCGGATCAGGGCTCCGACACCATGCGCCATGCGGTTGGCGGCCTGCTTGCCGCGATGGCTCAAAGCACGCTGGTGTTCGCGCCGCATTTCAATTCCTACCGCCGGCTGCGGCCGCGTTCCTATGCGCCGACCGCCGTCGCCTGGGGTTATGAAAACCGCATGGTGGCGATACGCATTCCGGGCGGCCCGTCGGCGGCGCGGCGCATCGAGCATCGCGTCTCCGGCGCCGACGCCAATCCCTATCTGGTGCTGGCGGCGATCCTCGGCGCGGCGTTGATCGGCATCGAGCGCCAGCTCTCGCCTGGCGAGCCGACCGGCGGCGAGGGCCAGGGGCTGACGCTCGCCAAGCTGCCGCCCGACTGGGCCTCGGCGATCGCCGCCTTCGAGACCGGTCCGCGCGTTGCCGAGATCTTCCCGGATGTGCTGCGCGACGCCTTCATCGCCTGCAAGCGCCAGGAGCTGAACACTTTTGCGCTCAACGTCAGCGACTTCGAGATCGAAACCTATCTTGAAAGTGTTTGAGGTGCGCGGGTCACTGCCGCAATCCTGAACTACCGGGCCAGGCGCCTGGCCGCGCGGATTTCGCCGTTTCCGTGAAACGGTGAAACGCTCTAGATCACCGCTTCCTCGAGGAACGGTTCGTTGCGCGCGATCCTTTCGTAGCAGAATGGCGAAAGGTCCAGCGTCTGGAACGCGCCGTGGACGATCAGCTCCGACACCGCACGGCCGACCGCCGGCGACTGCTGCAGGCCGTGCCCCGAAAAGCCGTTGGCGAACATGAAGTTCTTCACTTGCGGGTGCAAGCCGACAATGCCGTTGTGGTCGAGCATGTTGTATTCGTAATGGCCGGTCCAGCTCGTCTGCACCTTCAGCGCGTCGAAGGCCGGAATGCGGTGCCAGAGCGCCGGCCAGATATGGTCGTCGAACTCCTCGAAATGCATTTCGAAGTCGTCGTAGTCGGCCGGCCCGTCGCCCTGCGGCGTGTTGCCGGTGAGGAAAAGCTCGCCCTCCGGCCGCACGAATGTGCCTGAAAGGTCGATGACATTGGGCATGCGGCCCGGGATCGCATTGGCGCTGGCAAACACGAAGCTGTAGCGCTTGTAAGGCGCGACCGGAATGGACAGCCCGGCCATGGCGGCGACCTGCTGGGCTCGCGGACCTGCCGCGTTGACCAGCGTGCCACAAGCGACCGTCTCGCCCGTCGAGAGCCGCACCGAGACGACCCGCCCGTCAACGACGTCCAGCGCCGTCACGGCATTGTCGATATATTCGACACCGCTGCCGCGAGCGGCGCGGCGAAAACCGTTCAACATGCCCATGGAATCGAACCAGCCCTCTTCGCGAGCGCCCCACGAACCGCCGCCGAGATCGTCGACATTCAGCCACGGAAAACGTTCCTTCAAGGCGCCCGGTTCGAGGAAGACGGTATGGGCGCCGAGGCTGCGCTGCAGCTCGACCCGTTCGCGCGCCGCCTCCACACCCTCGGGCGAGCAGCAATAGAGATACCCGTGCTCCTTGAAGCCGAGATCGGGCGCCGGCTCGTTCGTGTAGAACGGGGCCATCCGCTCCTGGAAACCACGGATGATCTCAATGCCGAACTGGCTGATCTTCACATTGATCGGATTGGAATATTGCTGGCGGATCGCGCTGGTGGAAAGCGCGGTCGAGGAGAATTCGTAGCTTGAGTCGCGCTCGACCACGAGGATCGAAGCGCCGCTGCCCAGCGCCTGGCTCAGCCAATAGGCCGTCGACGAACCGACGACCGCACCCCCGACGATGACGATGTCATAGGCGTTGCGCGACGGTGCTTTGTAAGGGGGGATTGCCATGATTATTCCTACCGATTGAACGAGGCGACCAGGGCGTCCGAACCCCGCGCCAGCAGGCCGAGATCGGAACCGACTGCCACCATGGTGAAGCCGTCGGCGAGGTAGCGGTCCGCATCGGCCTTCACGGGAGCCAGGATGCCGCTGGCCTTGCCTGCCGAGGCGGCGGCCTTGCGTACCGACGATATCGCCTCCTGCACAGGCCCGGCGCCAGGATTGCCCATCGCGCCCATATTGGTGGAGAGGTCGCCCGGCCCGACGAACAGAACGTCCACACCGTCCACCGCTGCGATTTCGGCGGCGTTCGCCACACCGGCCCCGTCCTCGATCTGCACGGCAAGCAATTGCTGCTCGCGCGCCTTGACGTGGTAGCCGGCGATGCGACCGAAAGCATTGGCGCGGTGGCCGACCGAGAAACCGCGGAAGCCACCCGGCGCATAGGTCATCGCCGCGACGATTGCGCGCGCCTGCTCGGCCGTGCGCACATTCGGAATCATCAGGCTGCGGGCGCCGACATCCAGCGCCTGTTTCATCAGATTGGGATCGTCGGATGGTAGGCGCACCACGGCTTCGCAAGGAAACGCCGCCACGACCTGCAGCTGCGCCATGATGCTGCGCAGGTCGTTCGGGCTGTGCTCGCCGTCGATCAGCAGCCAGCCCGCCCCGGAGCCCGCGACGACTTCGGTGGTGAGCGCCGAGGCCAGGGAGCACCAGATGCCGATATGAGCCCGGCCGGCCTGCACGGCCGCCTTCAGCGAATTGACGCGCTCCTGCATGTGCGATCGGTCTCCAGTCGTGAAGAAGGTGCATTGAAATTTGTATGATGTCCTATATCATATGCCTAGCTTGAGCTGCAAGGCGCTCCGGCGCCGCGTGGGAGTTGCGTATGAAAATCGGCTTCATCGGACTTGGCGTCATGGGCGCGCCGATGGCCCGGCATCTCGCCGATGCCGGGCATGAGATCGTCACCGTCCTCAACCGCTCTCCCCTGCCGGAGGTCCTCGACGCATCGGTGGTCGCCTCTCCCGCCGAGGTGGCGCGGGCGTCCGAGTTCGTCATCACCATGCTGCCCGACACGCTCGACGTCGAGCGCGTCCTGTTCGGGCAGAACGGCGTGCTGGAAGGAATTTCGGCCGGCAAGCTGGTCATCGACATGAGCTCGATCAGCCCGATCGCCACGGCCGGCTTCGCCGCGAAGATAAGGCAGGCAGGCGCAGGCTATCTCGATGCGCCGGTCTCCGGCGGCGAGGTCGGCGCCAAGGCGGCCAGCCTCACCATCATGGTCGGCGGGCCGGCCGCCGAGTTCGAGCGCGCGCTGCCGATCTTCGAGAGGCTCGGCAAGAACATCACCTTGATCGGGCAAAACAACGGCGCCGGCCAGACCTGCAAGATCGCCAACCAGATCATCGTCGCGCTCAACATCGAGGCGGTCGCCGAGGCGCTGGTCTTCGCCAGCAAGGCCGGTTGCGATCCGGCAAAGGTGCGCGGCGCGCTGATGGGCGGCTTCGCCTCGTCGCGGGTCCTGGAAGTGCATGGCGAACGCATGATCGCCCGCAGCTTCGCGCCGGGTTTTCGTATCCGGCTGCACCGGAAGGATCTCAATCTTGCGCTGGAAAGCGCGCGCGCGCTCGGCGTTGCCTTGCCGGGCACCGCAACGGCACAACAGCTGATGAATGCCTGCTCGGCCCGGGCGGGCGGCGCGGAGGCTGACCATTCTTCACTCGTTCGAGCCCTCGAAATCCTCAGTCATCACGAACTCTCAAACGGAAAGGAATAACGATGCGCGGAACCGGCAAGGCCGATGTTTTCGTCATGCTGGCCCATCCCGTGGGCCATGCGAAAAGCCCCGGCATCTTCAACGAGATCTTCGAGCAGAAGGGGCTCGACAGCCTGATGGTGCCACTAAGCTGCCGCCCGGAGGATTTCGACACGTTCTGGGCCGGCATCACGGCGGCCGAGAACATCCGGGGCGTGATCATCTCGGTGCCGTACAAGGTTCCGGTCTTCCACAAATGCGCCGCCGCCCATGATCGTGCCGCGCGCGTGGAAAGCGCGAATTCCGTGCGCCGGCAGGCGGACGGCACCTGGTATGCCGACAATTTCGACGGCGTCGGTTTCATCGAGGGGCTGAAGGCCGGCGGACACTCGATCGCAGGCAAGCGCATCCTCCAGGTCGGCGCCGGCGGCGCGGGCGCCTCGCTCACTTACTGCCTTGCCGAAGAAGGCGCGGCGGAAATCCGTCTGGCCGACATCGACAAGGAGCGCGCGCAAAAGCTCGCTTCGCTGGTCGGCAAGGCTTTTCCCGACTGCCGCATCGACGTCGGAGAACCCGATCCGTCCGGCATGGATATGGCGATCAATGCCACGCCGTCCGGGCTGAAGGCCAGCGATCCATTGCCGATGGACGTCAGCAAGCTGACGCCGCAGATGACGGTCGTCGACATCATCATGGAGCCAGCCGAGACGGCGCTGCTCAAGGCGGCGAAGGAGATCGGCTGCCGCATCCAGCCGGGGCGCCCGATGATGGATTTCCAGGTCGAGGCCATGGCCGAATTCTTCGACATCGAGCGCAAGGATCGCCGCAATGGCTGATGCGATGACCGCCGTCGTGATCGGCGGCACGTCCGGCATAGGCCGCGCGATCGCCGAGCGCTTCGCCGGCGACGGCTATCAGGTTGTCGTCGCCGGCCGCGATGCCGTCCGAGGCAAGCAAGCCGCCGACGCCTGCGACAGTGCCGGCGCGCCAAGCGCCCTTTTCGTGCAAACCGATGTCGCCGATCCCGCCTCGGTCGAAGGCCTGGCGCGAGACGTCGGCAATGCGTTCGGCACGCCCCAGGTCGTGGTCAACTGCGCCGGTATCCTGCAAAGCGGCAAGCACGTCCTCGACCAGGATCTCGACGAAGACGAGCGGATGTGGCGCATCAACTATCGCGGCACGCTGCTCGGCTGCCAGGTGTTCGGCCGGTTGATGTCGGCCGCCGGGCGCGGCGCGATCCTCAATGTCGGCTCGCTTGCCTCTTTCGCGCCACTGTCGCTGCCGGCCTACACGCCGGGCAAGCATGCTGTCCTGGCGCTGACGCAAATGCTGGCCGCCGAGCTCGGCCCACATGGCGTTCGCGTCAATGCCGTGGCGCCCGGCTACACGCTGTCGGACGGGCTGAAGGCAAAGATCGAGAAGGGCGAGCGCAACCCGCAAGCCATCCAGGCTACGACTGCGCTGCGCCGCTTCGTCGAGCCGCGCGACGTCGCCGAGGCTGCCTTGTTCCTCTGCTCCGACCGCGCCGCATCGATCACCGGCGTCACGCTTCCGGTCGATGCCGGCTGGCTCGTCCAGGCGCCTTACGCGCAGTACCTGCAAGGCAACCCCATCCGGCAGACGCCGGCGATCTGAGAGAGAACAAGTGAGCGACATTCAGCGCTTCGACTTCGACACCCGCATCCATCACGGCGTCATCCACAACCGGACGCTCTACCTCACCGGCCAGGTCGCCCGGCCCGGCCAATCGGCGGCCGACCAGATGCGCGAGGTGCTCGGCAATATCGATGCGCTGCTTGCCAAGGCAGGCACCGACAAGACGCGCATCCTCCACGTCCAGATGTGGCTGGACGACGTGCGCGATTTCGACGAGGTCAACACGGTCTGGGATGCCTGGATGCCGAAGGAGCACGCGCCGGCGCGATCCTCCGGCGAAGGTCGGATGGCCAAGCCCGGCATGTTGGTCGAACTGATCGTCACCGCGGCGGTTTGAATGGTCCTGCCGGTTCGGGCATCATCCCCGAATCTGGTCGAGCGCTTCAGCTTTTCACGGAAACGCCGAACCGCTCTATCTCTTTGTTTCTACGCAATTCCGGACGGAAAACCGCTACACACTTTTCCTGGAATTGCTCTAGGGGAGACTGATGACGAAGCGCAAGCCGCTGTCCACCGTCGTGGCGGAGAGCCTGTCCGAAAAGATCCGCTCCGGGTCGCTGCTTCCCGGCGCTCAACTGCCGACGGAGGCGGAACTTTGCGCCGAATACGACGTCAGTCGCACCGTCGTGCGCGAGGCGGTGGCGCGGCTGCGCTCAGAGGGCATGGTTGTGCCGCAACAGGGGCGCGGCATGTTCGTCAGCGAAACGCCCGCGCCGCGCAATTTCTCGATTCCGGAGGAGGCGCTGCGGACATTGCCGGAGACCATCGCCTTGCTTGAGCTCAGATTGAGCGTCGAAGTGGAATCCGCCGGGCTCTGCGCGGAACGGCGGACCGACAAGGAGGCAAGCGACATCCGCGCCATGATGGATGAGATCGACGCCCGGCATGCGGACCCCGCCGCCGTCCAGATCCACTACGACTATGATTTCCACCTCGCGATCGCCAAGGCTGCGCGCAATGAATTCATCCACGGCTTCTTGAGCTATCTCGGGCCGATGATCGTGCCGCGATTCCAGCTCGGCTACGTGGTCGAGCCCGCGCTCAAGGACAGCTACTACGCGCGCATCCACAGCGAGCACAAAGCGATCGTCGATGCCATCGAAAGGCAGGACGCAAGCAAGGCCCGCCAAGCGATGCGCAAGCATCTGCAGAACAGCCTGGGACGCGTGCGCGCGCTGGCGAAAGCTTCGGGCATCGAGGCCACCGAAGCAGAACAGAAAGCCGCTGCCGCCTCGCTTTTCACCGACCTGAGAAAGCCCTTGCCGACAGCCGGATAGTTTCGCCGGCTTCGATGTCGTTCGCCTCCGTCGCCGCGCGCCAAGCCAGTCGTTCGCGAAAGCCGTGTTTTTTCTCGGTTTGCGGCCAATGTCCGGCCCTCGCCCGCTGAAAACGTCGTTTTCCTTGAGCTGTCTGCATTTGCCGCCGCACCGGAAGGTTGGAATATTCCGGTCGGCAGCAAGGCTTTCGAAAGCTTATCTTTCCTTTTTGCTGGTTTTCTTGGTTTCGCGGCGTCGGCCCGCGCCGCACACTGAAAACCAGGCAAATGGGGAAGCCCAAGTGACGACAGCCTTCATCACCGGAGCGACGAGCGGCATGGGACGGGCGATGGCGATCGCGCTGAGCGACGCCGGCTACGACGTCTATGCGGCCGGCCGCAGCCAGGCGGCGCTGAAAGACCTGCAGGCCGAGCGCCCGGGCATCGTCCCCATCGCCGTCGACGTCACCGATCGCGAGGCGCTGGAAGCGGTGCTGGCGGATCTCACCGTCGATGTGCTGATCAACAATGCCGGCATCATGCCGCCGCTCGGCAATTTCGCCGACATGAAGATCGCCGACATCGACACCACGCTGGAGGTGAACCTCAGCGCGGCGATCCTGCTCACCCGCCTCGTCGTGCCGCAGATGCGCGAGCGGCAGTCGGGGCACATACTGTTCACCGGCTCCGTCGCGGGCCACGCCGCATTCTCCAACATTGCCGTCTATGCGGCCACCAAGGCGGCGATTTCCGGCTTTGCCGCCGCGCTACGCGCCGACCTCTCCCCTTCCGGCGTGCGCGTCACCGAAATCGTCGCCGGCCGTGTCGAGACGCAGCTCTACCAGGACATCCTCGACGCCGAGGCGCGCGCCGCCATGTACGCCAGCAAGGTGGTGCAGCCCGATGACGTGGCCAGGATGGTCGTCGCGGTGCTCGCGCTGCCGGCATGGGCCGACGTTACCCGTTTCGACATCATGCCGACCTGGCCGACCTCGCCAAGCGGCACCAAGTAGGGAAAACTGGAATGAAGGATCTTTCCGTTCTGATCGTTGGTGGCGGCGCCGGCCTCGGCGCGCTCCTGGCCAAGATGGCTGTCGAGGCCGGGGCGGCAAAGATCGGCATCATCGACATCAACCAGCAGGCCGCGGAGAGCGCGCTCGAGCCGGCGAAGGCCAGGGGCCTGCCGACCGCGGCGGCGACTGGCGACATCCAGGTCGGTCCGCAATGCCACGCCGCCTTCGACGCCATCGTCGCCAAGCTCGGGCGCGTCGACACGCTGATCAACTGCGCCGCCATCTATCCGCGTCGGCCGCTGCTCGAGATCACCGACGCCGACTGGGACGCCTCCAACGGCATCAACATCAAAGGCACCTACCATATGATGGTGGCGGCAGTCCGCCACATGCAGGCGCAAGAGCCGAAGGACCATGTGCGCGGCCGGATCGTGAACCTGACCTCCGTCGACGCTTTCAAGGCGCATCCGCAGAACGCCCACTATGCTGCGACCAAGGCAGCCGTCGTAAGCCTGACGCGGTCCTTCGCGCACTACGTCGCCAAGGACGGCATCCTGGTGAACTCCGTGGCGCCGGCCGGCATGGCTACCGAGAAGGCCAAGGCCCTCGGCTTCCTCGAGGAACTTGCCAAGGCAAGTCCGCTCGGCCGTGGCGCCGAGCCCACCGAGATCGCCGAATGGGTGCTGATGACCGGCGGCCCGAAGAACACCTACATGACCGGAGAAAACGTAATTGTTTCAGGCGGTTACATCTACGCATAGAGTCTCGGCGGCTTGGCGCCGCCGGACATGTGGCAGTGCATGATCGACGGAGCTCGAACGAAAGGAGGCGAAATTACCATGACCGGCAAGCTTCGCCTTCCTTCGCTCAATGCGCTTCGCGTCTTCCACGCCGTCGCGCAACACAAGAGCTTCCGACAGGCGGCCGACGAGCTCTTGGTCACGCCGCAGGCGGTCGGACAGCAGATCAAGCTGCTGGAAGACACGCTTCAAGTGACGCTGTTCGAGCGCAAGGGCCGCTCGATCGAACTGACGGAGTCGGCGATCCTTCTGTCGCACTACGTCAAGGCCGGCTTCGACGAGTTTTCCGAAGGCGTGCGCCGCGTCACCAAGTCGAACTACCGCGACCGCATCAACCTCAATGCGAGCCCATATTTCGCCACGCATTACCTGCTGCCCAGGCTTTCGCTGTTCCGCGATATGCTGCCGGGAGCGGACCTGCGCCTGACGACGATGGTCGACCTGCCCGACTTCGGCCGCGACGACATCGATATGACTGTACAGTGGGGCTATGGCAACTGGCCGGACTACGAGACCACGCTGCTGGTGCCGGATCCGAAGATCATTTGCTGCACACCGGCGATCGGCGAGAAGATCAAGTCGGCGCATGACCTGACGCGCTTCACGCTGCTCGACACCGTCAAGTCGAAGCGCCTGTGGCCGGACATATTGCGCCACCTCGGCGTGGAGCTGACCGACGGCGACCGCAGCATCAGCTTCGACGACGCGGCGACGATGCGCCGTGCGACCTTGCAAGGCATCGGCGTAGGCCTGGTCTCCGTCATCGACGCCGAGGAGGATTTCCGCTCTGGCGCGCTGGTCGCGCCGATCGGCCGCGACGCCATCGCCGACATGCGGCCGGAAGAAGTCCCCGGCTTCTACCTCATCGTTCCGCGTGGGCATCTGCGCGTGAAGGCTGTGGCCGCGCTCCATCGATGGCTGGCCCAGGAGGATTGGCGCAGCGACCTCAAGATCCCCTTGCCGAAACCGACCCCGCTTTCCGACTGACAAGCGGCTTCGAGACCGAGCTCCGAAAGGCATCCTACGGGCTCCAACAATAAGAAACGGAACAACCTCAACAGTGGAGACAATCAAAATGAAAATGATCAAATGGGGGGCCGCCGCCATGGCCCTGGGCCTCATGCATCTGTCTGCGCCGGCGCAAGCCGCCGGCGGCAAGACGCTCGAAACCGTCAAGGCACGCGGCGCGCTCAACTGTACCGGCCATGACGGCTCCTATCTCGGCTTTGCCGAGGTGGACGACAAGGGCAACTGGAAGGGCATGGACATCGACCTTTGCAAGGCGGTGGCCGCAGCCGTATTCGGCGATCCGGCGAAGCTGAAGATCGTTCCGATCAGCTGGGCGCAGCGCTGGCCGTCACTTCAGTCGGGCGACGTCGACATCATCATCAAGGCCTCGGGCGGCACGCTCAGCCGCGACACCGAGCTCGGCCTGCAATTCTCCATGTCCTATTACCTCGGAACCACCAAGGTGATGGCGCACAAGGAGCTGAACCTGAAGTCGCTCAAGGACGCCAATGGCGGCACGATCTGCATTCCCGCCGGCACCTCGCAGGAGCAGCAGGTCGCCGCCTACGCCCAGAAGCTCGGCATCAAGCTCGAGCCGGTGCTGATCGAAAAGACCGAAGAGCTGGAACAAGCCTATTTCTCCGGCCGCTGCGACCTTTATGCGCAATGGGGACCGACACTCGCCATCGCCCGCATCGCCAAGAGCAAGGTCGAGGACCATGTGATCCTGCCCGACGTGCTCGCGGTCGAGCCGGAGGTGATGATCATGCGTCAGGGCGACGACAACTGGGTCGACATCGCCAACTGGACGCTGAGCACCCTGATCTTCGCCGAGCAGGAAGGCATCACCTCCAAGAATGTCGACGAGATCAAGGCCAAGCCGACTTCGCCGCAGGTGGCGAAATTCCTCGGCGTCACGCCGGGCATGGGCAAGGGTCTCGGGCTTTCCGACGACTGGGCCTACAACGTGATCAAGAAGGTCGGCAATTACGGCGAGATCTTCGATCGCGATCTGGGCAAGGACTCGCCCTACAAGATGGATCGCGAGCTGACCAACCTGTGGAACAATGGCGGCGTCCTGTTCCCGCTGGTGATCGATTGATCCCCTTGGTGATCGGCTGATCCGCGTCTGAAGTTATCCCGCTCTGGGCTCCGTCCGGCTTGCGCCGGGCGGAGCCGGCAGCAATTCGAGAAGGATAGGTCGATGGTCAGCCTGCTGAGAAATCAGAAGGTCCGCAACGCGCTGTTGCAGATTCTCTATGTCGGCGCGCTTGCCGCGCTTGTGCTCGCCGGCGTGGTCATCGCCCGGCGCAACCTTGCCGAGCAAGGGATCACCTCCGGCTTCGACTTCCTCTACAAGTCGACGGGCTGGGACGTGAACTTCTCGCTGCTGCCCGCCACGGCCAACGATCCCTATTGGTGGTTCTTCCTCATCGGCATCATCAACACGCTGTTCCTCGGCACCGTCGGGCTGATGCTGGCGACGCTGGTCGGAACGATCGTCGGCCTGGCACGAACGTCCTCGAACGAATTGGCGCGGCTGCTTGGCCGCACCTATGTCGACATTTTCCGCAACATCCCGCTGATCCTCCAGGTCTTCTTCTGGTACGCCGTCATCACGCACCTGCCGACGCCGCGCGCTGCGCATGAGGCATTCGGCATGCTGCTGACCAGCCGCGGCCTCTACTTGCCGATCCCCAATGTCGGGGCCATCGCGTTTGCGGCGGCGATACTTGCCGTGATCGCGGCAATCGCGCTTCCCGTCTGGCTGGGCAGGACGTCGCGCCTTAGCCAACCATTCGGCGAGCGGCTCGGCATTCAACTGGCCGCGGCGGCGACGGCGCTGGCCACCGCCGCCGTCATCCTGGCGCTCGGTCGCTTGCCGGACCTGCCACTTCTCGACTTCCCCGCCTTGCAAGGCCTGAATCTTAAGGGAGGCCTGCGCATTCCGCCGGAGTTTTCCGCGCTGGCGATCGCCATCGCCATCTATGGCGGCTCCTACATCGCCGAGATCGTGCGCGGCGGCTTCAAGTCCGTCGGCAAGGGCCAGATGGAGGCGGCGCTCTCGCTGGGCTTGAGTCCTTGGCGCGTGTTCACGCTTGTGCGGTTGCCGCTGGCGCTGCGCGCCATGCTGCCAATCCTCGCCAACCAGTATGTCTGGCTGATGAAGGCGACGACGATGGGCATCGCTGTCGGCTTCACCGACTTCTTCATGATCGTGGCGCTGACCATCAACCATTCCGGCCAGACGCTGGAAACGATCGGCATCCTGATGGCAGGCTTCCTCGCCATCAACCTCAGCCTTGCCGCCATCTTCAACCGCATCAACAAAGCCATTGCCCTGAAGGGCAATCAACTGAGGGCGTGAGAGATGGAGATGGTCGTTGTCGCTCCCCCTGCCCCGGGGAAGGTCGAGGATCTTAAGCGCCGCTTCTTCGCGACGCCGCTTCAGGCGCTGCTGTCGCTGATCTCGCTGGCGATCATGGCTTTCGTCGTCTGGAAGCTGCTCAACTGGGCGGTCTTCTCGGCCGTTTTCACGACGAGCGGCGGACCCGAGGCCTGCCAGGCGGCGGCCGGCGCCTGCTGGTCGGTCATCGCGGCAAGGTGGCGCATCATCCTCTTCGGCCTCTATCCCTTCGAGGAGCAGTGGCGCTCGGCGCTGGCCTGCGTCACCGTCGTGGTGATGACGGTGCTGAGCTGCATCCCGGCCTTCTGGACGGGCCGCCGCATCGCGCTCGTCTGGGGAGCAGGCACGGCCCTCTACTACGTGCTGATGAAGGGCGGCGTGCTTGGGCTGTCCTATGTCGGCGAGGAAGCCTGGGGAGGCCTTGCGCTCACCCTCTTCATCTTCGTCACCACCTGCCTGATCGGCTTCCCGCTGGCGGTCTGCCTGGCTCTGTTGCGGCGGTCGGAGCTTCCCTGGATATCGCGTACCACCGCCCTCATCATCGATGGGGTCCGTTCGCTGCCGCTGATCTCGATCCTGTTCACTTTCGCAATCGTCCTGCCCTTCGCGCTGCCGCAATGGCTGGTGGGCGACAAGCTTTATAGGGTCATCCTCGGCTCCGCCCTGTTCTTCTCGGCCTACCAGGCCGAGATCGTCAGAGGCGGCATGCAGGGCGTGCCAGCGGGACAGGAAGAAGCCGCCATGGCGCTCGGCATGAGCTACTGGCAGCGCATCGGCCGTATCCTTCTGCCGCAGGCGATGCGCAATGCGCTGCCGGCGACGATCAACCAGTTCGTGATCTCGTTCAAGGAGACCTCGCTGGTGGTCATCGTCGGCTTCTTTGAGATCTTGGCCTCCGGCAACGCTGCCTATGGCACCGGCGAATGGCGCTTCGCCTATGTCGAGGTCTACGCCTTCATCGCCTTCATCTACTTCGTCTTCGTCTTCAGCCTGTCCCGCTACGGCGCTTATCTCGAACGCCGCATGTCGGTCGGCGAACGGTGAGGAGGCGGTAGACATGAATCCGGGCAAAGCTTCCGGACCGGCGGTCCGCATCGAGAACCTCGACAAGCACTACGGGACATTCCATGCGCTGCGGAAGGTGAACCTGTCCGTCGGGCGGGGCGAAAGGATCGTCGTCTGCGGTCCTTCCGGCTCCGGCAAGTCCACCATGATCCGCTGCATCAACCGGCTCGAGCAGCACGATGGCGGCCGCATCACCGTGCTCGGCACCGAGCTCAACGACGATGTCGCCAACATCGACGGGATCAGGCGCGAAGTCGGCATGGTGTTCCAGCACTTCAACCTGTTCCCGCATATGACGGTGCTGGAGAACTGCATGATCGCGCCGATGATCGTGCGCAAGCTGCCGCGCACGGAAGCGGAGACAACTGCCCGGCGCTATCTTGAGAAGGTCCGCATCCCCGAGCAGGCGATGAAGTTTCCCGGCCAGCTCTCCGGCGGCCAGCAGCAGCGTGTGGCGATTGCGCGGGCGCTTTGCATGCAGCCGCAGATCATGCTTTTCGACGAGCCGACCTCGGCGCTCGATCCGGAAATGATATCGGAGGTGCTGGACGTGATGGTGACGCTCGCCTCCGACGGCATGACGATGATCTGCGTCACGCATGAGATGGGCTTTGCGCGGCGTGTCGCCGACCGGGTGGTCTTCATGGATGGCGGAGAGATTGTCGAAGAGGCGCCGCCGGAGGAGTTCTTCACTTCTTGCCGGAACGATCGCACGCGACAATTCCTGTCGCAGATCCTGGGTCATTGAGCCGGACCGCCTTACTGTCTATACGCGGCTCGTCCCACAGCTCAGGTACCCAGATGGCTGATCTCGTTATCGCATTGCAGGCAATCCTCGGGCCGAAAGGCTGGCTTTCCGGTGGTGATGCCGAGCCCTACCACCGCGATTGGCTCAACCGCTATGGCGTAGCGCCTCTTGGGATTGCCAGGCCTGCCAACACGGCGGAGGTGGCGGCGATCGTAAACATAAGCAGGGAGGCAGGCGTGGCGGTGATCCCGCAAGGCGGGAACACCGGCCTGTGCGGCGGCGCCGTCGCCGATCGGCCGAACGCGGTGATCGTCTCGCTTTCACGCATGACGGCGATCGGCGAACCGGACCTGGAGAGCGGATCGATCATCGTCGACGCGGGCGTGGTGCTTGCCGCGCTGCATGAGGCGCTGGAACCGCATGGCCTGATGTTTCCGATGCATCTCGGGGCCGAAGGCAGCGCCAGGATCGGCGGCCTGATCGGCACCAATGCCGGCGGCAGCCAGGCGTTTCGCTTCGGCATGATGCAGGATCTGGTGCTCGGCCTCGAGGTCGTGATGCCGGACGGCACGGTGTGGGACGGTCTTCGCGCCGTGCAGAAGGACAATGCCGGCTACCAGCTTCGCAAGCTGTTCTGCGGTTCGGAAGGCACGCTCGGCATCGTGACGCGCGCGGTGTTGAGGCTCTATCCGACGCCAAAACAGCAGGCGAGCGCACTCTTGGTGATGTCCGATTTCGCCGCCGCCGTGTCCTTCGGCGCCTTCCTGCGCGGCGAGGCTGGAGAATTCCTGGCCGGCCTCGAGTTCTTTTCGGATGTCGGCCTGACGCTCGCGCTCAGGCATCTGCCGGATCTTGCCTATCAGCTGGAGACGAGGGGCGACGTCTATCTGCTCGTCGAAGTGGCGTCGGGCTCGACGCGCGTCCCCCTCGACGATATCCTGGCTTCGGCGCTGGAATCGGGCATGGAGCAAGGCCTGGTCGTTGATGGCGCGCTGGCCAATTCAGGCGCGCAACGGGCGCAGTTCTGGCGCTTGCGCGAGGAGCAGCCGGAGGGCCAGCGGCTGGAGGGCGAGCAGCTCAAGCATGACATCTCCGTGCCGCCGGGCGCGATCGCGCGCTTCATCGAGGCCGGCGCGAAACTATGCCACGACATTCTTCCCGACGTGCGGATCAACCCGTTCGGCCATCTCGGCGACGGCAACATCCACTACAATCTGTCGCCGCCGGAAGGCCGCGCCGATTTCGACGGCGAGGCTGGTGCATTCGCCGAGGCGCTGGCTGCCTTAGCCACCGACATGGGCGGCAGCTTTGCCGCCGAGCATGGGCTCGGCCGCGCCAAGATCGCCATGGCCGACCGTAACCGCGGCTCCACCGAGCGTAGCCTCATGGCGCGGCTCAAACGCGCATTCGATCCGCAGGCTACGATGAACCCCGGTGTTCTGGTGCGGATTCCATAGCAAAGAAAAACTTTCGTATGGATCGCATTTCTTGATTTCGCGCCGGCCCGCCGCGGTGCAGGTATAGCCGCAAGGGCAGGCCCAGTCCGCTTGCCGCCAGCTTTAAGAGGATGTCGAAGCATGGTCCGCAATGGCGGTCGCCTTCTTGTCGAGTGCCTCATTGCCTTGGGTGCCGCCAAGAGCTTTGGCGTTCCCGGCGAGAGCTATCTGGCCGTCCTCGACGCGCTGCACGATACCCATGGCAAGCTCGACTACGTGCTTTGCCGCAACGAAGGCGGCGCGGCCTTCATGGCTTCCGCCTATGGCAAGCTGACCGGCACACCGGGCATCTGCTTCGTGACGCGTGGCCCGGGCGTGACCAATGCCAGCATCGGTGTCCACACCGCCATGCAGGACTCCTCGCCCATGATCCTCTTCGTCGGCCAGGTCGGCACCGACATGAAAGGCCGCGAAGCCTTCCAGGAGATCGATTACCGGGCGGTCTATGGGACCGTCGCAAAATGGGCGGTCGAGATCGACGACGTTGCGCGACTTCCCGAGATCGTAGCGCGCGCCTGGACCACCGCCTTGACCGGCCGGCCCGGCCCCGTCGTCGTCGCGCTGCCCGAAGACATGCTGACAACCATGACCGAGGCCGCGCCGCTCAGCGGCCCTGCTTCGATTTTCGAAGCCGCTCCGTCGCGGGATGCCGTCGCGGCGGCGCTTGAGATGCTGGCTGCGGCAGAGAAGCCGGTGCTGCTCATGGGTGGCGCCAACTGGACGACCGATGGACGCGCCGCGCTCCAGGCCTTCGCCGAGGCTTCAGACATCCCTGTGGTTACCGCCTTTCGCTACCAGGACCAGTTCGACAACCATTCACCGGTGTTCGTCGGCGAAGCCGGCGTCGGCATGGTGGCGCATGTCAAGACGCTGATCCGCGATGCGGACGTGATTCTGGCGGTCAATGTCCGCTTCGGCGAGATGACGACGGACGGCTACACGCTGCTCGACGTTCCGGTGCCGCGCCAGAAGCTGATCCATGCGCACGGCTCCGACCGCGAGATCGGCAAGATCTATGTGCCCGCGATCGGTATCCACGCCGGCCCGAATGCTTTCGCCAAGGCCCTGTCCCCGGTGAAGGGTGGCTGGGCCGGCTGGCGGGCGGCGGCGCGCAAGGCCTATGAAGGCGCCTTCGCGGCGCCCGTACAGCCCGGCCCGGTCGACATGGTCGCGGTCAGCGCCTGGCTGCGCGAGACCTTGCCGGCCGACGTCATCCTCACCAACGGCGCCGGCAATTTCACCGTATGGCCGAACAAGTTCTTCAAGTTCGGACCGCAGGCGCGGCTGCTCGCGCCGCAATCCGGCGCCATGGGCTACGGCCTGCCGGCGGCAATCGCCGCGAAGGTCGCCTATCCGGACCGCACTGTCGTCTGCTTTGCCGGCGACGGCGACTTTCAGATGAATTGCCAGGAGCTCGGCACCGCCATGCAGGCCGGCGCGCAGCCGATCGTGCTCATCATCAACAACGGCATTTACGGTACGATCCGCGCGCATCAGGAACGCAACTATCCGGCCCGCGTCTCCGGCACCTCGCTGGAAAACCCGGACTTCGTGGCGCTGGCCAAGGCCTATGGTTTTCACGCTGAGCGCGTCGAATCGACCGGGGATTTCGCCGCCGCCTTCGACCGGGCGCTCGCCTCGACAACGGGAGCGGTCCTCGACATCGCCATCTCGCCCGAAGCGCTCACGCCCCGGCAAACCCTTTCCCAGATGCGCGACGCCGCGCTCGCTTCGCAGAAGGCCAAGGCATGACCTCCAGATCAGACGACATCCGTCTCGGCGCGGACATTGGCGGCACCTTCACCGACATCGCGCTCGATGTCAGGGGAACGATGTTTTCGACCAAGGTGCTGACCAATTATGCGGCGCCAGAGCAGGCGATCCTCGACGGTATCGACGTGGTGATCCGCGATGCCGGCATTTCGCCGGCCGAGATCGGCATCATCATCCACGGCACGACGCTAGCCACCAACGCGCTGATCGAGCGGCGCGGCGCCCGGACCGCGCTGATCACGACGCAAGGCTTCCGCGACGTGATCGAGATGCGGACGGAGAACCGCTTCGAGCAGTATGATTTGAACCTGCAACTGCCGACGCCGCTGATCCCGCGCGAGGACCGTTTCACGGTCGGGGGCCGCATCGGCGCCGAGGGGCAGGAACTGCAGCCGCTCGACGAAGCCGCGCTCGAGGAGATCGCCGATCGGATCGCTGCCGGCAATTTCGGTTCGGTGGCGATCGGCTTCATCCATGCCTACGCCAACCCCGACCACGAGCGTCGCGCCCGCGAGATCCTCTCCGGGAAGCTCACCATCCCGATTTCGATCAGCGCCGAGGTCTCGCCCCAGATGCGCGAGTTCGAGCGCTTCAACACGGTCTGCGCCAACGCCTATGTGCGGCCGCAGATGGCCGACTATCTCGCCCGCCTGCAGACGCGCCTGAAGGACATGGGTGCCGACTGCCCGGTCTTCATGATCCATTCGGGCGGCGGCCTGATCTCGGTCGAAACCGCTTCGGAATTTCCTGTTCGCCTGGTCGAATCCGGCCCTGCGGGAGGCGCCATTTTCGCCGCCGATATCGCCCGGCGCTTCGGGCTCGAAAAGGTCGTCTCCTATGACATGGGCGGCACCACCGCCAAGATCTGCCTGATCGAGGATTTTGCGCCGCGCACGGCGCGGACCTTCGAGGTAGCGCGCACCTATCGCTTCTCGAAAGGCTCGGGCATGCCGATCTCCATCCCGGTGATCGAGATGATCGAGATCGGCGCCGGCGGCGGCTCGATCGCCTGGGTCGACGCCATGGGCCGCATCCAGACCGGACCGGAAAGTGCCGGCTCGGAACCCGGCCCTGCCTGCTACGGCCGCGGCGGCAAGCGTCCGGCGATCACCGACGCCGACCTCGTGCTCGGCAAGCTTGATCCCGACAATTTTGCCGGCGGCGCGATCAAGCTCGACACCGCCGCGTCCGAACAGGCGATCCTGCGCGAGGTCGGCGAGCGCCTGTCGCTGAATGCCATGGCGACCGCCTTCGGCATCTGCGAGGTGGTGGACGAGAACATGGCGAATGCCGCCCGCGTCCACGCCGTCGAAAACGGCAAGAACATCTCCGACAATCTGATGATCGCGTTCGGCGGTGCCGCCCCGCTTCACGCCGCGAGGCTCTGCGAAAAGCTCGGCATCGACCAATGCATCGTGCCGCGCGGCGCCGGCGTCGGGTCGGCGATCGGCTTCCTCAAGGCGCCGTTCGGCTACGAAGCCTTGGCGTCGAAGCTGACGCGCCTGTCGCGCTTCAAGCCGGCCGAAGTCAACGCACTCCTCGCCGACCTCAAAGCCTCGGCCGAGGGTTTCGTGCGCACCGGCGCCAGCGGAAAAATCGTCTGCGAAATCACCGCCTTCATGCGCTATGCCGGCCAGGGCTGGGAAATCCCCGTGCCGCTGGCGGACGAACCGTTCGGCGACGATGCCGTGGCAAAGCTCAAGGAGCTGTTCGAGCAGAACTACCAGCGCTTCTTCGGCCGCGCCATCGAAGGCCTCGACGGTTTGGAAATCGAGATCGTCACCTGGTCGGTCAAGGCGACGGACGTTCGGCCCCCAGGCGCAAGACATGAGCTCATCATCGGCAAGAAGACCAGCGAGCCGACAACGGCGCGCGCGGTGTTCGATCCGGTCAGCGGCGCGCCGCGCAGCTATGGCATTGTCGAGCGTGACACGCTCTGCGCCGGCGACCGCGTGGTCGGGCCGGCAGTCATCGTGGAGCGCGAGACGTCCACCGTCGTCACCACCAGCTTCGACGCCGTCATCCAGAGCGAAGGCGCGATACTCCTGATCCGCAAAGGCAGCCACGCATGAGCGACCCAGGCATGAACAGCATTGGCGAAATCCGCATGCAGGTCATGTGGAACCGGTTGATCTCGGTGGTCGAGGAGCAGGCGCTCACTTTGCTGCGCACTGCCTTCTCGACCTCCGTGCGCGAATCCGGCGACCTGTCGGCCGGCGTGTTCGATCCGCGCGGCCAGATGCTGGCGCAGGCGGTGACCGGCACGCCGGGCCACGTCAACACTATGGCCGAGGCGGTGCTGCATTTCATGCATGCAATCCCGCGCGAGGAGATGTTCGAAGGCGACACCTATGTCACCAACGACCCTTGGCTCGGCACCGGCCACTTGCACGACATCACCATGGTGTCGCCGTCCTTCCTCAACGGCGAGCTCGTGGCCTTCTTCGCCTGCACCGCGCATGTCGTCGATGTCGGCGGCCGTGGCTTCGGCGCCGACGGCAAGTCTGTCTATGAGGAAGGCATCCAGATCCCGATCATGAAGTTCGCGGAAAAGGGCAAAGTCAATCTCGATCTCGTCCGCATCCTGCGCGCCAATGTCCGCGAGCCCAACCAGGTCGTCGGCGATTTCTATTCCTTGGCCGCCTGCAACGAGGTCGGCCACCGGCGCCTTGTCGACATGATGAGGGAGATCGGCTTGGCCTCGCTCGGCGGGCTCGGCGACTTCATCTTCTCGCGCACCCGCGACGCAATGCTCGAGCGCATCGAGGCGCTGCCGAAGGGAAGCTGGTCGAACGAGCTGGTGACCGACGGCTATGACGAGCCGGTCAAGCTCGCAGCCACGGTCTCGGTCCGCGACGACCATGTCGAAGTCGATTTCACCGGCACCGATCCGATGAGCCGCTGGGGCATCAACTGCCCGATCATCTACAGCAAGGCCTATGCCTGCTATGCGCTGAAATGCATGGTGGCGCCCGACATTCCCAACAATGCCGCCTCGCTCGCCTTTTTCACCGTATCCTCACCAGTCAACATCCTGAACGCGGTGCGGCCGGCGCCGGTGGCGCTCAGGCATATTTTCGGCCACATGGTTCCCGATCTGGTGCTCGGCGCCTTCTCCAAGGCGTTGCCCGGAAAAATCCTCGCAGAAGGCGCCGGCGCGCTCTGGAACATCCATATTTCGGCGCGACCCGTTGCCGGCGCATCCGGCCGACGCGCCGAGGTGCTGATGTTCAACTCCGGCGGCATGGGCGCCCGCCCCGAGCTCGACGGCCTGTCGGCGACGGCCTTTCCGTCCGGCGTGCACACCATGCCGATCGAAGCGACCGAGCATACCGGGCCGATCGTCATCTGGCGCAAGGAGCTGCGGCCCAACTCCGGCGGCGACGGCGAATTCCGCGGCGGCCTTGGACAGGTCATCGAGATCGCCGCGACCGACGGCCATGAATTCGACTTCTCGGCCATGTTCGACCGCGTCAATCATCCGGCCCACGGCCGCGACGGCGGCAAGCCGGGCGTCGCCGGCGTGGTCAAGCTCGACGATGGCACAAAGATGCGCCCGAAAGGCTGGCAGCACGTGCCGGCCGGGCGCAGGCTGATCCTCGAACTGCCGGGTGGCGGCGGCTATGGCGATCCAGCCAAACGCAACGCGGCCTCGCGAGCCAATGACCGGTCCAAGGGTTACATCACGGAGAACGACTGATGAGCTATGTTGCCTCGCGCCTGTCGGCGGTGAAGCCCTCGGCTTCGATGGCGGCTTCGCAGGCTGCCAAGGCGCTGCGCGCCAAGGGCGTCGACGTCATCGATCTCGGCTTGGGCGAGCCCGACTTTCCGACGCCGCATCATATCATCGATGCCGCTCATTTGGCCGCGAAGGCTGGGCAGACGCTCTACACGGCAGCCGCCGGCACGGTCGAAGTGCGCGAAGCCATAGCCGGAAAATTCCGCCGCGAGAACGGGCTGGACTACACCGCCGATGATATCGTCGTCGCCAACGGCGCCAAGCAGATCATCTTCAACGCGCTGATGGCGACACTGGAGACCGGCGACGAGGCGATCCTGCCGGCGCCCTATTTCGTCTCCTATCCGGAAATGGTGAAGCTGCTCGGCGGCACGCCGGTCGTCGTCGAATGCCCGGAGACATCCGGCTTCCGGCTGACGCCGGCGCTCTTGGAAAAGGCGATCACGCCGAGGACGAAGTGGCTCTTCCTCAACATGCCGGGCAACCCGTCCGGCGCGGTCTACTCCGAGTCCGATCTGAAGGCGCTGGGCGCGGTGCTGGCGAAGCATCCGCAGGTGCTCATCCTTTCCGACGAGATCTACGAGCACATCCTGTTCGACGGACGCGAGTTCGTTTCTTTCGGCAAGGCCTGTCCCGAGCTCAAGGAGCGCACGCTGATCGTCAACGGCGTCTCGAAATCCTATGCGATGACCGGCTGGCGCGTCGGCTATGCGGCGGGGCCCGCGCCGCTTCTCAAGGCGATGTCGACCATCCAGAGCCAATCCTGCACCTCGGTTTGCTCGATCGCTCAAGCCGCGACTGTCGCCGCGCTCAACGGCCCGCAGGACGAGGTCGCCCGCTTCCGCCAGGCTTTTGAGGCGCGCCGCGACCTGGTCGTCGATGGCATCCGGAACATCAACGGCCTGACGCTGTCGCCGCCGGAAGGCGCTTTCTACGCCTACATCGGCTGCGCCAGCCTGATCGGCCGCAAGACGCCCAAGGGCGTCGTGCTGGAGGACGACGCGGCTGTGGCGAACTATCTTCTGAACGACGGCCGGGTGGCGTCGGTACCGGGCGTCGCCTATGGACTGTCACCCTATTTCCGCATCTCGACCGCGACCAGCGAAGAGGTGCTGACCGAGGCGATCGCGCGGATCAACGCCGCCGTCGCGCAAGTGGAGTAAGTGATGCCGCATTACGAACGTATCCTGATCACCGGCGCCGCCGGCCGGCTCGGCTCGCAGCTGCGCAAGGGGCTGGTGCCGTTGGCCAAGACGATCCGCCTGGCGGGGCGCGAACCCTTCGGCGACCTTGCGCCGCACGAGGAGGAAGCGGTCTTCGACCTCGCCGACATGGAAGCCACGATCGCGGCGACCAAAGATTGCGACGCGATCGTCCATTTCGGCGGCGCGCCGCTCGAATGCGAATGGCAGACCATCCTCGATTCCAGCATCCGCGGCTCCTACCACATCTATGAAGGCGCCCGGAAACACGGCGTGAAGCGCGTCGTTTACGCTTCGTCGGTGCATGCCATCGGCTATCACGAGATCGAGGCGCATATCGGCGTCGACGCGCCGGTGCGCCCCGACAGCCTTTATGGGGTGTCGAAGAATTTCGTCGAAAGCCTCAGCCGGCTTTATTGGGACAAGTTCGGCATCGAGACGGTGTGCCTGCGCATCTTCTCGTCCTTCCCCGAACCCGCCGACCGGCGCATGCTGTGGTCATATCTCTCTTTCGCCGACTGCGTGCGCCTGGTCGAAGCGTCGCTGACCGCGCCGCGCGTCGGCCACACGATCTCGTTCGGCATTTCCAACAACAAGCTGAAGATGGTCGACAACAGCGGCGCGGACCACCTTGGGTTCATCCCGCAGGACAGCGCCGAGTCATTTCGCGCCGCGGTCGAGGCCAAAACCCCTGTTCCCGATCCGAACAAGCCGTCGGTGAAATATCTCGGCGGCTGGTTCTGCGAGCTTGGCCATCCCGACGACAAGCCCACCTGACGATCCCGTCCGCCAAGAACTGCGCCACGAAAGCAAAACGCCGGCAACTCGTTGAGTTGCCGGCGTTTTTCAATCGAAGCTGGTTGCAGGGCCAGGATTTGGCTTCTCTGTTCCGCCGCGTCGGCTTTACCGTCTTGCAGGCCCCTGGCGAGAGAGTGTGGCTTTTTGTGTTGGTTTTGCGATGCTCCAACGCAAAACGGCCCGTGTTGAGCGGGCCGTTTTGAGTTTGGTTGCGGGGACAGGATTTGAACCTGTGACCTTCAGGTTATGAGCCTGACGAGCTACCGGGCTGCTCCACCCCGCGTCAACTACGAGCAAGCGTTTGCTTGCGTCCTTTGAGGTAAGGTTTAACTTACCGGAGTCAAGAGACCACCAAATGAAAGGGCCGCTTGCGCGGCCCGTGATCCCGTTTGGCGGGCCTAAAAATCGTAAGGAGAAGATTGTCTTTCATCCGGATTTGTTTGATCCGGATGTGAGCTGAACGTGCGCTTGGCAGACCTGGCAGCGACCTACTCTCCCGCGTCTTGAGACGAAGTACCATCAGCGCTGGAGCGTTTCACGGCCGAGTTCGGAATGGGATCGGGTGCAGCCGCTCCGCCATAACCACCAGGTCGGCAAAACGCACGTTCAAATCGAGAAGCTGTTTTCTGTGCGGGCGACAATCCTTCGGATTGCGCCTTGATGGATATAAGTAATGAGAACGATCAAGCCTATCGAACTATTAGTACCGGTAAGCTTCAAGCGTTGCCGCTCTTCCACACCCGGCCTATCAACGTGGTCGTCTTCCACGGTTCTCAGGGAATACTCGTTTCAAGGTGGGTTTCCCGCTTAGATGCCTTCAGCGGTTATCCCGTCCGGATATAGCTACCCTGCAATGCGGCTGGCGCCACAACAGGTCCACCAGAGATCCGTCCATCCCGGTCCTCTCGTACTAGGGACAGATCCTTTCAATATTCCTACACCCACGGCAGATAGGGACCGAACTGTCTCACGACGTTCTGAACCCAACTCACGTACCGCTTTAAATGGCGAACAGCCATACCCTTGGGACCTGCTCCAGCCCCAGGATGCGATGAGTCGACATCGAGGTGCCAAACAACCCCGTCGATATGGACTCTTGGGGGTCATCAGCCTGTTATCCCCGGCGTACCTTTTATCCGTTGAGCGATGGCCCTTCCACGCGGGACCACCGGATCACTATGACCGACTTTCGTCTCTGCTCGACTTGTCAGTCTCGCAGTCAGGCAGGCTTATGCCATTGCACTCAGCGAACGATTTCCGACCGTTCTGAGCCCACCATCGCGCGCCTCCGTTACTCTTTAGGAGGCGACCGCCCCAGTCAAACTACCCACCATACATTGTCCCGGACCCGGATGACGGGCCGCGGTTAGACATCCATAGTAATAAGGGTGGTATTTCAAGGGTGGCTCCACCTGAGCTGGCGCCCAGGTTTCAAAGCCTACCACCTATCCTACACATGCCACTACGAATGCCAATGTAAAGCTATAGTAAAGGTGCACGGGGTCTTTCCGTCTAACCGCAGGAACCCCGCATCTTCACGGGGAATTCAATTTCACTGAGTCTATGCTGGAGACAGCGGGGAAGTCGTTACGCCATTCGTGCAGGTCGGAACTTACCCGACAAGGAATTTCGCTACCTTAGGACCGTTATAGTTACGGCCGCCGTTTACTGGGGCTTCGATTCAGAGCTTGCACCCCTCCTCTTAACCTTCCAGCACCGGGCAGGCGTCAGACCCTATACGTCGCCTTGCGGCTTCGCAGAGCCCTGTGTTTTTGATAAACAGTCGCTACCCCCTGGTCTGTGCCACCCTCCTCTGCTTGCGCAGAAAAGGGTCACGCTTCTTCCGAAGTTACGCGTGCAATTTGCCGAGTTCCTTCAGCATAGTTCTCTCAAGCGCCTTGGTATACTCTACCTGACCACCAGTGTCGGTTTCGGGTACGGTCTATAAGGAGGAGCTATTTCCTGGAACCGCTCCGCTGCCCGTTCAATCCGATAAGATTGGACAACTTGTGCGATCCGTCACTACCTCCAGGCCCACGAATATTAACGTGGTTCCCATCGACTACGCGTTTCCGCCTCGTCTTAGGGGCCGGCTAACCCTGCTCAGATTAACTTTAAGCAGGAACCCTTGGTCTTTCGGCGGGGGAGTCTCTCACTCCCCTTACGTTACTCATGTCAGCATTCGCACTTCTGATACCTCCACCGCCCCTCACGGGTACGGCTTCATCAGCTTACAGAACGCTCCGCTACCGCTCGCATTACTGCGAACCCTAAGCTTCGGTGTATGGCTTTAGCCCCGTTACATTTTCGGCGCAAAGACCCTTATTTAGACCAGTGAGCTGTTACGCTTTCTTTAAATGATGGCTGCTTCTAAGCCAACATCCTGGTTGTTTTGGGATCCTCACATCCTTTCCCACTTAG
>NZ_VFTH01000011.1:147500-157500 GCF_006439375.1 Mesorhizobium sp. B4-1-1 | reverse complement strand
GAGCGGAGAGCACGGAGCAACAAAAAGCGCTTGCCGTGCATCAGCCCCGGGTTTCATTTCGGGACTCAATGCGAACGGCAGCGCTCTGCAGAACTTTTCAACATTGCGGAACGGCTACTAAACAGCTTGCGCTCGGCTGTTACGTCTGAAGCACCAGGTCAGCGTTAGCCGCGCGTCAGCACATTGCATCGGTACTGCTCGCGTTCCCATAAGTCGGCGTGAACCAGACGTCCAATTCTTTTCTGGGCCGGCTGCAGGATGTGACCAACCCCTGCCTCACCGTGAAGGTCGCGTGCCTGTGTACTGTGCCGCTGCTGCAGGGGCGAGATATACGCGTGCGGCAGTCCAAAGGGTGCCATGGCGTAAGGCGGCGCTGCCTTTTACATCTACTTCGAAATAACGAAGCCGACGCCGTCCTTCTGCAGGAGCGTGAGATAACGGAACGGGCTCTCTTTCTCGGTTTTCCTGGTCTGGAAGAACGACCTCGCAGTATGTATTGCTAACCCGACTGCAAATCCCGCAGACGCTCCGATCAGGCTGGATGTGGTCAATCCACCCACAATAGCGCCCTTTGCCGGGTCGCCAAGAGCTGTTTCGGCGATCTTTTCAATCAGTTTTTCCGGCTGCTCCAAGACACCCTCCCCGAATAATGCTCGCACATAATTTGAAAGATTCGCTCGGTCCTTTTCCCACTTTCGGAAGATGTCATTGATGGTGTCGTGGAGACGTTCATCTCTTCTATCGCGATCAACCATAACTCTGGGAAGAGACCGGGCCGCCTCTTCGAGCTCTTTTTTGAAGGATGCCCTCGCCTCCGACTCAAGGTTTAAAGCCTGAATGCGCTCCGGGGTTAGCTTAGTCGGATCACAGCGCTGGTAAACGAGCAACTCGAACATGCGGTCACCAGATTGCTCCTGCCAGCGAGAATCGGCTTTGAGGCAAACATCAAAAACAGATTCTTTCGTTTGATGGATCACCCGGCCGAAAGTATCGGGAAACTCCGTCACCAACGTCAACCCCTCATCCTCGGCGCAGGCGAATGCCAACGTGGCCATTACGGCTCTGCCCAGCTCAGGACTCATCTCGACGTATCCCGGTGAATGGGAATACCGCGGATCCCACCCAAGCTCATTTGCGCGCAAAAACCCGGCAAGCTCGCTAGTCATTTTGCTTTCGTGCAACTGGAAGGATCGATCCTTTGCGCGATCATCCCACAGAGAAGCTTCTCTAGAAGGGACTCGATAAATTGCTCTCCTTCCGAAGCGGCGTAGAAACCAGGGATCATCAACCAGACGCCGTTGAATTTTTTGGATTAAGTCGATTTGAGCGCGGTATACGTTATCGGAGTACAGGTGTGCCCGGCGCAACAACGGCCCTCTCCGTCCCTCAAGTTCGCAAAACGCTTGTATCTCAGGCCCGTCTGGAGGTGCGCCCCATTCCGGTGTCATTCGAACAACGTGTGGAAAGATGAGCAGGGTACGCTTAAGCCAGTCTACGTTTCGTATCCTAATGTAGGGGTAGTTCAGCGCGTCAACGTCGCGGGCCAGATCATCCCCACTAGCTAACAAAGTGTCTCGCATGCCACCCCATCTCCATCGCGATCAAGCTTCCTGCCCCAGGAGCAATTGTGCAGATACCATTGGGCGTCTTCGCACGAGCTGATTTGCGAGCAGTACCGCCGCGGCTCGCATGAAAGGCCGCCGCTCTGCGCAACCAGCTTGCGGCTCATAATGCTGAGCGGCTGGCTTGCCGGCGTCGCGCTGTCGCTGTGCGACGTGCGCCAGTCCCAGGGTTCTTGGAAGTTCCCGATCCATAGCCCGAGTTTCGCCGCCTTGGCCTTCGCCTGCTGAGCAGCGTAAGCGCCGTAACTATAGCGGGGCCAATCGAGCGCCTGACCATGCTCAACCATCCAGGCTGCCACGTTGACGCCATCGGCGCGCCGGCAGTCGCCGACGAAGCGGTGATAGCGGTCCCAGGTCACGAAGGTACACTGCACCGGCCGCGAACCCGCTAGCAGGCTGTCCAGCGCTTCGGCTGATCGCCGGCCGCAGGGGTATTCGAAGCCCTTGGCGTCGTCACAATATTGCTTGCTCTCCGGGGCATCGATGCCGTTGAAGCGGATCCGTTGCCCGTGGATCTCGATTGTGTCGCCGTCAATGATCGATGCGATGCCGGCGATCGGCTGAGGCTTGGGCGCGGACAAATACGGTGCAGTGATGTCCTGCATGCTTTCGCTGTGCTTCATCACCATTTCGGCGACGAAGGCGCTGGCAGCAGCGACGGTCATGAAGATGAGTCGTCGCGGCACACTCGCCCACCGCAGCGCGCGTGAGCGCTTCGTGCCGGTGCGCTTGCGCCACTGGTCAGATCGATTGTCGTAACGAGACTTGTCCAAGCCCCTCTCCCCAACAGGAGAATGCGCCCAAATGTAGCGGAGGTCTAGCCGATCAGCCGTAGGTTTTTCCGAGGTCATCTAGCTACGGGGCGAGAACCAGCATTATAGGCATCAAATCCGTGTCCAGTAGTCGATGAACTCGCCGAGCTTTTGCTTAATGGTTTTGGCTTGGTTTGTAGACACGAGGCTTCGTGCTTCTCGCATGACAATATCGCCTTGAGTCATGCCCGCCTGGCATGTCAAGACTAGCGCTTCATAGGTCGATGTCATTCTAGACCTGAACAATCTTACGGAGTCACCGATCGCCTTTCGCTGCAGCATGATCTCAACGCCCTTCGGGATGACGTCAACCTAAGTGACCGTCTCTGTTTTGATCGGCAATGTGTCGATGCCTCGCTTGTATTGTCTTTGTCGCATGGCCTCTGCCTCCGTCAGGCGTCCTGGCTAGGCGATCCGCGCTGGTCTTGCTCTTTATCCGGGTGGGCAGACACTTCTAGCGCTGCGGTCACGGGTTGCTGGTAGAAGAGCCAGAGCGGAAGCTGGCTGCGTTCGAAATCCCAGGCGGCAAGCGGTGCGAACCATTCGGGGACCGGAGCGCCATTGAGTTGGATAACCTGGTCGCCGTCCACCGTCCGGGTTGCAAAATGGCGCGTGAAAATCCGACTCGCTGAGCCAATCCGGTCAAAACCCTGATCGGAAGGCTCCTCGGGAGATACCACGAACTCGACCCCTGCAATGCCCTCATCCCCCATGATGGCGAACGGCTCCGCCGCCTGCCACTCGCCGTAGAGAAGAAGAATTTCGGCAAGACGACGATCCCGTGGGTCGGTCAACTCGACGTCGCCGCTATACACTCGCGCGGATCCAACGACGAATTCGGCCAGCCCTTCGGTGCTAAGCTTGCGAGGTTGGTCGGTGGCGGCATCAAGGACGAGCCGCAGGGGCGGCTTTGTCGCGATCGACACATCGCCCAGACGGGCAAACTCATTAGCCATGACAGCCTCGATCATCGTCACCCGAAGGCCGCCGGCGGGCCGACGAAAGCTATCTGGCGCAATGATCGTCCAGAGGTTCCAGCGAGACCAGTAGAGGGCGAGCCGCAATGGGGCGCCCACCGCGTCGGCGTAGGCTTGAAGCGAAGTGAGATAGGCGGCCGACATTGTCGTCCTTTGTTTCTGTGGATCTTCGCAATGTACGTTCTTCACCTCGACTAGCCACTGCCCGCCATCATCGAGCACGACGCGAAAATCCGGGGCGCGAAAGGTCGTCGCGGCGTGGACACGCCCAACATCCTCGGTCTTGAACAGTCGGAAGCGCCCAAGGCTGAGGACTGTTGCCTCGAACATCCGCTCAGTTCGAGTGCCGTAGAGAAGCGTTGGATCGGCCAGGGCGCCCTTCAGACGAGGAGCCGCGTCAGCGAGGAAGCGCTCGACCAAAGCCGGATCGTTGAGATCCAACCCGCACCGCTGAGCAAACGCCGCGGCCAAGGCCAGCAGGTCGGCGGCCTTTTCGGAGGGGGGCCTCTCATTTGACGGCTGCGTCACGCGAAATCTCCGTTCATCATTTGGCGCCGAGCTTCGCAAGTGCTCGGTGCGCGCCCGGGTTCAATCCTTTACGATTTTGTCATTGAGCCAACTCAGAACGGCCTTACGAATGCTTATGTGGCCAAGATCGTCGAGCAATGTGCAAGAGGGCTCGCTATCCCGTGACGCTGGCGCCTTACGCATCCGCTTTGACATGAGCCAAGCCTTCTCGTCATCGTCGTCTCCTCCCATGACTAGCGGGGGCGTCTCCCTACCGACGTGATCAACTCCACTCGCGGCATTGTCATAGGGCTACTGCTAGGATTGCCCCTAGGGCTTCCGACGTACGCCGTCAGCCGACAGGGCGGCTCTCACATGAGGGATACGGCGCGCTTGAGACACCTGGCCTTAGAACGCAAAAAACCGCCCCGGGTTAGACCGGGACGGTTATAGATTTATGATAAAATTGGTTGCGGGGACACCCAACTAATTCAAACTGCTATTCCGAGCAACGGAATAGCCTCGATCTAGCCAAGGTGGGGGTCTGGTCGACTGAGGCGTCGCTAGGCGCGAAGTCCGGAGCGCCTAGACCTGCGTTTGTTCTGGCTTCGCTCCAGCGCAGACGCCCGGGTTTCCTTCTAAGACTCCGACGACGTTTCGTTAAATTAGATCTGCGTCCGAACAATCGGCTACGCTGCCTGCCACACTTGGTTCAAAATGCGCGCTGCAAGTGCAGCTTTATCCTGCGGCAGGAAACGGCCGTAGTGATGAGCCACCATGTCGGGTGTGTCCTGGATGGCGTAGCTTGCCTGTTCATATGAGCCGGTCTGCTTCAGGATGTGTGTTGCAAGCACGTCACGAACATTGTGCGGACCGTGAGGAAGAAGGCCGGGAATAGCGCCGCGCTGGGTATAGGGATTGTAGATGCCATATCGTTGGATGGTCAGACGCCAAGCTTCGTAGAACGTGTTTTGATCGTACGCGGCGTCACGGCTCGTCGCCTTCACCGTTTTGATGAAAAAGGTGCCGGGATCTTCAGCCCCTCTGAGCAGCACCCCCCTATGGCGATCGATGTACGCTTCGATGTACTCATAAAGGCCGCCCAGATTGGGCAGGATCAGACGAAATGGCTTACTTCCGAAATAGGATGAGTTGGCATTCTTAAATGCGACTGATGGAATCAGCACCTCCCAGCCCTTTTCGCGTTCACTCCACCGCAGCTCACCGCGCTTCATGTCGGCGAGCTGACGCTCGGACCGCGGCAGCCTCCCGCGTTCACAGACCATCAGCTGACGCAAGTTCTTCTGCCGCAACCCAAGGTGCAATCCAAACCGCAGCATCAGGAACGAACGGACGGCTTCCGCGGCGGGACGCCGATAAACGCGTTCATCTGGCATGAGCCGAAGGACCTCTTCGGTGATTTTTCGGTACTCACCGACGGGGCTATCCGCCTCGAGCACCGGCATGATTGGTTCAAACGGATCACGATGCACGCGCGCAACACGCTGAATCTCCTTCACGCGAGATGACGCATGCTTGAAGTAGATATCGCAGGCGTCATCCCAATCAGCGCGAGCGCGATCAATGTCAGTCTGCGAAACCAGTCCAGTTATTGGCCGGACCCTCGATGCCAAGCCCGGATGCTGTCTCAGCCAACCCGTTTCGTTGCGGGTGAGTGCGAGCGAAATCCGCAGCATGTCCACTTCCCAAGCAGTGTAGAACCCCCGCCTTCTCTCGCGCCATTGCACGTACCAATCCCAGACCGAGGGGAAGACGAGCAGGCCGAAAGTTAGATTTTGCGGCGATACACCATAGCCGCGCACAGGTCCGCGCGGATGAGCAGCCAAGGCGCCGAACATCAAACCGAGATGTTCAACCTTCTGCGATGCCGTCTCCTCGCCCCAGACACCGTTGCGCTGCAGACCGAAAGCGGTCAGAGTCGCAGTCTTGAAGCGGATCAACTCGGCCATTTCCATGGCAAGCACAGGTGGAGCGTCTATGACGCCCGACATTAAGTCCGGATCGGTGAATGCAGCACCATCCTGGTGCTGTTCGCGCTGGTCTCGATAGCAATCGTTCGCGGCATCTGACCGGCCATATGCGATACCGGGGAAACGGATAGCATAGCGCTGTTTCATCGCGGCTGCCTGGAATCGCCGATAGTCAGTCGACCCGCTGATGATCACGCGCCGTACCCATTCCAAGATCTCTTCCTGTTCCTCACGTCGACGTGCGTTGAAATCATCGGGCAAATGCCATGCAAGTCGACGCCGCTCAGCCGACCCTACGTCTTCGAGAACGTGGCCACAGGCAGAACGCGTCGGATCTGGAAGCTTTGACTTCAGGTATCCCGTCGGCAGACGATATCGACGCTCGATACGATCGAGTACCTCCATGCTTGCCACGCTACGCGGCGATTTTGATCCCTGCAGCCAATGACGAATTGTGGAGCGGTCGAGGTTCTCGTCATCGCGAACAACCGCGCGATGAAGATGCCAGTAGCTGTCGCCATGGCGACGCATTTGGAATTCCAGAGCTTCCTGAAAGGTTGGTGGGTCAAGGAATTCGTCGAAAAGAGGTTTGGGGAACTTCTCGATCGCACGGGGTCTGACACCGGGTTGCTTTCGGTTTGGCGAACCTTCGCACTTCGCCGGCGCGAACTCTCTGTTCCTGCTTGCGGTCGATGCCTTTGCTGTCCTCTGCTGTTGATGGCAATGCTGAGGGCGTTCCGAGTTGGCGCCGCAGGACGCGCCAACGATCGCCGGGCTCGGCGTCTCTTTCGCATAGCGGACAATTGCGTCCAACGCGTGCTCAATCGCGTTTCTAGCAGTACGCATCGCGTTGTGGTCGAGGCCGCATTGGGTGCCGATTTCTCCCCAGTCATACCCGCGGGGTTTACGCGGAGGCATTCGGGAGCGGGCGATCAGCTTAAGTAGATACTCTTTTACCTGGGCGCTTTCCTGTGGAGGGAGCACCGGGTCGAGACGGAGGCGGCAGAAGTCAGAAATCTTACGGGCGAGCAGTGCGGTATGCAAAGTTCTAGGCATTTAGGTAAGGCTGATTGGAGGCGCGATGACATTGGAAAGGAACGCGGACATACCCGATTCTCGCCCCTTAGCGATGCCTATGTAGACAAGATTTGCCGAGAGCATTGGAGGCTCGGCAAGATTAGCTGGTCGACGAGGTTTAGGATGGGTCGTAAATTGCGCCCGGCCAGGTCGAAGATGTCAGGCGAGGACCGAGTAATTTTGAGAGGACACAGTTAGTCATTGCTACCTGTGGCTTCGCGGAGATCATCCCTGAGAGCGGACATGAACTCGTCTGCCTTCCGCACAGCAAGCCGCGCTGCCATTCGCTGCCCATCGGCCCAGACAGCTTGAAGCGCCGTGTCCTTAAAGACATCGGCAGTTTCCGCCTGCTTAAGCAACTGAGCGCTGCGGCTATGGACAATAGCGACCGCGCGTTCAGCGTCCATCATCCCAAAGTCATTGCCTCTTATCCGACCAAAGGGCTTCTGGTCCGCTTCCGGAAGCTCATGCCCGGTAACCAGGTTAAATGCCTCGTCGAGCCTGTCCGCTACGCACAGGTCGCCTCGTTCAATTCTAAGTTTCGTTTCGACTCTCATGAGCTCTCCCCGTTGTCTGGTCCCATTATACCCTTCGGCATCCACAATGTTGAACGACGCGTTGAGCATTTTTAGACGTGGGTGCGTTCCGGACGACCGTTACGCTCAATCAGGGCGTCGGTTTCACTGGTGCTATCTCTACTACGTTAGCGCGGCGGCTCTCTGCGCTGAATGCCCGGAACGCAAAAACCCGCCCCGGGTTAGACCGGGACGGTTATTGATTTATGATAAAATTGGTTGCGGGGACAGGATTTGAACCTGTGACCTTCAGGTTATGAGCCTGACGAGCTACCGGGCTGCTCCACCCCGCGTCAACTACGAGCAAGCGTTTGCTTGCGTCCTTTGAGGTAAGGTTTAACTTACCGGAGTCAAGAGACCACCAAATGAAAGGGCCGCTTGCGCGGCCCGTGATCCCGTTTGGCGGGCCTAAAAATCGTAAGGAGAAGATTGTCTTTCATCCGGATTTGTTTGATCCGGATGTGAGCTGAACGTGCGCTTGGCAGACCTGGCAGCGACCTACTCTCCCGCGTCTTGAGACGAAGTACCATCAGCGCTGGAGCGTTTCACGGCCGAGTTCGGAATGGGATCGGGTGCAGCCGCTCCGCCATAACCACCAGGTCGGCAAAACGCACGTTCAAATCGAGAAGCTGTTTTCTGTGCGGGCGACAATCCTTCGGATTGCGCCTTGATGGATATAAGTAATGAGAACGATCAAGCCTATCGAACTATTAGTACCGGTAAGCTTCAAGCGTTGCCGCTCTTCCACACCCGGCCTATCAACGTGGTCGTCTTCCACGGTTCTCAGGGAATACTCGTTTCAAGGTGGGTTTCCCGCTTAGATGCCTTCAGCGGTTATCCCGTCCGGATATAGCTACCCTGCAATGCGGCTGGCGCCACAACAGGTCCACCAGAGATCCGTCCATCCCGGTCCTCTCGTACTAGGGACAGATCCTTTCAATATTCCTACACCCACGGCAGATAGGGACCGAACTGTCTCACGACGTTCTGAACCCAACTCACGTACCGCTTTAAATGGCGAACAGCCATACCCTTGGGACCTGCTCCAGCCCCAGGATGCGATGAGTCGACATCGAGGTGCCAAACAACCCCGTCGATATGGACTCTTGGGGGTCATCAGCCTGTTATCCCCGGCGTACCTTTTATCCGTTGAGCGATGGCCCTTCCACGCGGGACCACCGGATCACTATGACCGACTTTCGTCTCTGCTCGACTTGTCAGTCTCGCAGTCAGGCAGGCTTATGCCATTGCACTCAGCGAACGATTTCCGACCGTTCTGAGCCCACCATCGCGCGCCTCCGTTACTCTTTAGGAGGCGACCGCCCCAGTCAAACTACCCACCATACATTGTCCCGGACCCGGATGACGGGCCGCGGTTAGACATCCATAGTAATAAGGGTGGTATTTCAAGGGTGGCTCCACCTGAGCTGGCGCCCAGGTTTCAAAGCCTACCACCTATCCTACACATGCCACTACGAATGCCAATGTAAAGCTATAGTAAAGGTGCACGGGGTCTTTCCGTCTAACCGCAGGAACCCCGCATCTTCACGGGGAATTCAATTTCACTGAGTCTATGCTGGAGACAGCGGGGAAGTCGTTACGCCATTCGTGCAGGTCGGAACTTACCCGACAAGGAATTTCGCTACCTTAGGACCGTTATAGTTACGGCCGCCGTTTACTGGGGCTTCGATTCAGAGCTTGCACCCCTCCTCTTAACCTTCCAGCACCGGGCAGGCGTCAGACCCTATACGTCGCCTTGCGGCTTCGCAGAGCCCTGTGTTTTTGATAAACAGTCGCTACCCCCTGGTCTGTGCCACCCTCCTCTGCTTGCGCAGAAAAGGGTCACGCTTCTTCCGAAGTTACGCGTGCAATTTGCCGAGTTCCTTCAGCATAGTTCTCTCAAGCGCCTTGGTATACTCTACCTGACCACCAGTGTCGGTTTCGGGTACGGTCTATAAGGAGGAGCTATTTCCTGGAACCGCTCCGCTGCCCGTTCAATCCGATAAGATTGGACAACTTGTGCGATCCGTCACTACCTCCAGGCCCACGAATATTAACGTGGTTCCCATCGACTACGCGTTTCCGCCTCGTCTTAGGGGCCGGCTAACCCTGCTCAGATTAACTTTAAGCAGGAACCCTTGGTCTTTCGGCGGGGGAGTCTCTCACTCCCCTTACGTTACTCATGTCAGCATTCGCACTTCTGATACCTCCACCGCCCCTCACGGGTACGGCTTCATCAGCTTACAGAACGCTCCGCTACCGCTCGCATTACTGCGAACCCTAAGCTTCGGTGTATGGCTTTAGCCCCGTTACATTTTCGGCGCAAAGACCCTTATTTAGACCAGTGAGCTGTTACGCTTTCTTTAAATGATGGCTGCTTCTAAGCCAACATCCTGGTTGTTTTGGGATCCTCACATCCTTTCCCACTTAGCCATAACT